>NZ_JAOWDG010000038.1:0-28485 GCF_030334745.1 Citrobacter sp. Cb080
CAAACCAAGGTTTGATAGAGCCGTCGCTATTGCCACCGCACCATCTGTTTTTATGTCGCCAAATGGATTGGAGCGGCTCAGAAACAGTTTTTTGAGAGCGGCCAGAATCTGCGTGTTGTCCATTTTGTCAGGATCAAGCCCAGCGTCCCTGAGAATATTAAGCAGCTCACTTTGAATGGTATTAAACCAGTCCGGGCCGGGATACGTCGGAGGAACTCCATTACCACCTTCAGTAAAGAAAAGCTCTGTCTCACTGGTGACAGGAGACGGTTGTGGCATAACCGGAACACCGGTCGAATTATCTACGTGATACATCAGTTATCTCCTGAAGAATAAAAATATTCGTATGCTGTGCCGCCGAGACGGTATTTTGTCAGCACACACTCCAGTTCTCTTGCACGTTCACTCAGAAGCGGTGTCATGACGTTATCGATACAGGTAAACCGTCCGCCGCTTATACCGATCACATCAATCTGTAACGTCCAGCGGTAACGGGCTGGATAAAGGGGATACATGCAGCTACGCATGCAGTGGTGAGGCAGAATGACAGTAACCCGGATAGTAAATCCAAGCGCGGCGGCCACAGCTTCAATCTGCCACGGGGAGAGACCACCTTTGCGGTGATACTTCTCCACGACGGCACGACGCCGGGCTTCTACAGTACCGCTTAACTGCCCACACTCCGGCAGTTCAAGGTATTCCTCCCATTCTTCCAGCAGCATAAATGTTGTTTCTGGCCGCATCTCCGGGAGCAGGTTTTCTGCATCAAATTCCGTCTGACTTAAACGCCTGGCTAACGCCCGTAAAAAAAGGTTTAAATCACCATCCTCATCGCGTGACCACGCTTTGCCACGTGGCATGATCTGCCATAAAGCACCCAGCCATTCATCTACGCTGTGGGCCATGTCAGTTCCCCAATAGTAATAAGTTCATTCTGATCGCAGGGAATGTCAGCAGTCAGATTCAGTGTGTAATCGGTCACGCCAGATGCTGTGCCGATAGCAGTCCTGATTGCTGAAATGGGTAACGTCTGCCCAGGTAGCAGCGTCTTCTGAAGCGTCAGCAGACGGGACTGGACAGCTTTACGCGTGGCAGACGTATCCGGTGTTATGTCGATAACCATATTGACGGGACGGAGCACCAGTTCAACGGGCCAGACTTCTATTCCTCCAGGTTTACCAACCCATACGCCAGTCGCCGGGTCGGTATGACGGAAAAGATAATCTTCCATATTTTTCCGGTCCTGATATTCGGGGGTAATCACTGAACGATCGTCATAAACCCATGCCAGTCCGATTGTGCAGGGGCCATGCCAGGCATCAAATGCCCACGCCCGACTGACACCAGCCATTTCTCGTGCCCAGATGACATAGTCATGCACAGCCCCACCAACAGGGGGATTGCGTTTACGGAATAAAAGCCGGTCAAGCAATTCTGGAACTGGCTCAATATCTGCACCACCGATGATGCCGCCCGTTCCCGTTAAACCAATGCTCTCCACGCCGGGAACGGGGGACATCAGGGTCAGGCTTTCACCTTCCGGAAGGTTTCCTGACGCGCCGGCATCGCTGGCCTGAATGGTTACAGTCATGACCCCATCTACAGGAACGCCGGAAGTCGTCACGGCATAAACAATACCGGTAGCGGTTTGCATCTCCGTATCATCCGGCAGAGGTGTATTCCCTTTAAATACAGCCGGTCCCGTAGCAAACGTGGCCTGTTTTCTGATGACGCCTTCGCTGGCCGCAGTCTCAATGATGGTTTCATCATCAGATTTAACGGACGGAATAATCTGGTCTTTAATCCAGCTCTGATGGTCGTATAAATCACGAACCTGATTGCTGAATGAGGTATTTAGAGCTTTCTCAACGCCTACTGGCGGAAGTTTTTGCAGCCCCAGTTCAAAGGCAATATCTTTTTCGCCGTCAGTAATAAGCTTGCGTAGCGCGGGAACGTTATAAGGCATTAGCAGTGAACTCCCAGCGTTTACTTATTTCAATCCGGAGCGTCGTTTTATCCGGGCGGGTTAAAATGACAATAAAATTAATTCGGTCATTGCCGCTTATAGTGGCTGTGACTGCTGCATTACGCGCATAACCAGACCGTAAAAGCGGTTGCATAGAAAGCAGTGCATAATCTTCCACCCGCATTCTGACGGATTCCGTCAGCTTCTCGCGATCCAGCAACCAGAGTTTCGATCCCCACGGGTAATCACTGAAGGTGTCGCCGGGCCAGCCTCGCGGGTCCGATGAGCTATCAGGAATAATGTCATCAGTATCAGCACGGACGTCGGTGAAAAGACAAATCAGAACCAGAGTGACCAGTCCTTCATCACGCGATAAACCATCATGGTTAATGGTCAGTTCACCTCTGGATAGCTGATTATTCCAGCTGATACCAATTGTCATTTCATCTCCGATGTTTTTTTGCCATCCCCGTCAATATGGAAATGCTCAAGAACAGATTTTCCGGCGACCTGAATATCCTTTGAAAATTCAGATGGGCCGTTAACTTTTAATAATTTTGTATTTATCGCAAACAATTCGCCGGCATCGTAATTAACCGATTTCCCTTTAACGTCGATAAGACCACCTTTTTTTCAGGGTGATATAAGACTGACCATCACCGTGATATAACCTGACCTCTCCATTTTCCAGACCTTTTGGACGACAGCGCTTGTCTTCAACAGCGATTGCCACCAGACCTTCCCGGCGTCCCCCCACTGCCAGAATGAGTGCTTCTGAACCGACTGGCGGCACAGACGTCAGGCCGTAGTTCTGGAAACGTTCAACATCATCATTGGTGGAATCCGCCAGAGACTGGATCTGGAGGTTCTGACGCCCGAGACTGTCTGTAACGATACGAACAACGGCCCTGTCAACGAGCAATCGCAGCCGGCGTCCAATACCTTCAAGTATGCGACCGATATTTGCCGGATTCAGTCCCATGTTTCCTCCGTTTTTGCCTTTGATCTCTTGCCTTTCTTGCCTGCTTTTTTCGCACTGGTTTCAGGCATATCCATCGACTCAGGGGGAACCAGCGTCAGAACGCAGAGACGTCCGTTATCACCTTCAGTAAACGTGACGGTTTTAATCAGCCATGAGTCCTTCAGGTTCTGTACCGGGTCATCAATATCAACGCGCCTGTTTTTCTGCCATAACGGGCCTTCATCGCCATTCTCTCGCCATCCTGCCAGTGTAATTTCGGTGCTGTTGGCTTCGCCCATCATCCGCGCTTTGTACCATTCACCGCGTGTACTTGCGCCTCCGACGGTCAGGCTGTCTTCATTGACCAGAATTTTCGGGCGGTAACGGTTGATATCACCATCATCAACGATGGTCTGACGTCCTCCAATCACTTTGACTGGCTGATCGTCCCACGTGCTCCCACCCGCACTGGAGGTGCCTTTCACGATGTACTGGCTGTTTCTCTCACGCCAGCTGAACCGGCCGCGGGCTGCAAGAATATTGGTTCCAAATATCAGAGGAACGCCGGCACGCTTTGTTGATGCACGGGTGATGATCAGATTACCCAGACCATCAGCAGTCAGCAGAACGCCGCGTTGTTTAGCCAGGCGGTCAAGAAGATCGAAGGCGGTCTCTCCCTGTTCAAGCACCACGCTACCGAAGGTTTCACCAGTGTCAGTTTCACTGATAACACTGATGCCATAGGGTTTGCAGATTTCCACTGCCAGTTGCTCCAGTCGAACACCTTTCCACTGGCCGGATTTATGCACCACTGAGCTGTCAACGAGATCGCCGGTTTTATCCCGCCCCATAACGCGAATACTCATGTTTTCTGCGTCATAGCTGGGAATGAAATCATCAATATACCCCGTCAGAACCGTATCTTTTCCCAGCCTGACGATGCAGGGCATGCCCTGCTTAATCACGCGCGGTGATGCTTCTGACCATTGTGTGGTGACAGTGAGATCAAATTCGCCGGCAACAGCCTCCAGTGAGGAAGTGATGGACATCTCTGTCCATCCGTCCCACTGCTGGCCGTCAACCTCAAGCACAACCATTTCCATCAATCTGTTACCTCGACAGGTTTACCCGGAAGAACGAACGCCGGGTCTTTCAATCGGTTCCTTGACGCGATGGCGTCACGGTTCTCGGTATTACCGGTTTCACGCCATGCAATCAGAGATACCGGGGACGTTGTGGTCAGAATGACCGTTCGTGTCTGTGGTAGCTGAGCGCTTCTGACCCGCACGTCATTGACGACGGCAAAGCGCAGCTCACGCAGGGCATGCCACAAATCCCGCTGACCGTTTTCTACGGCGTACACAGCCTGTTCATTCAGTTGCTCAGCCAGCGTGTCACCCGCACTTATGGCTTCCTCACTGCTTCTGAAATCGGTGCTGGCAACGGTCTCTGCCTGTCCAGTTAGGCTGGCAACGACAATCAACTGACGGAAATGAGTGATGTTGTCCTGCATGGCATCGGTCAGCTCAGGGACAACGTCCGGAAGGCTGCTGGCAAAACCATACTTTCCGTCAGTCACTGAACCTGGTGTGACTGACATGTATTTGGGCAACTGGTGGAGTGCAGCGGCTGTCGCGCGGTCACTTGTATTTGTTGACGAAGCCGGCGACGACCACGGCGAAGATGAAGAACCGGAAAACTGTTCTCCCTGCCACCGGCTACGGAGCTGATCATAAACCCGCATTGACCACAAAGGTTCGGTCACGGTATCGCGTACACCGCTGACAAGGGTCAGAACATCATTGATAAACCCGGCGGGTTTCGCGACGGCCAGCTCAATCAGTCCGCGAAAGCGTCCGAGGCGGTCAGTCCATTCTGTGATCGCGGAGGGTAGCGTCAGCACACCCACCACCAGATTCTCCATGTCGTCCATCCACGTATCAGCCATCTCACCAAGACCATCCAGCAGGGCAAAGACATCACCATTAGCCAGGGCAGCTTTAACCTTATCCGCTGCGCTGAGTACCGTCAGGCTGGTGTTTTCTGTCGGCGCAGGGAACAGGCGTTCACCCGCCTCATATACCTCAAAAGAGATATAGGCAATGCCGCCTTCCTCAGTGCTCAGACGGTGCGTCACCTTGCCGACCTGAACTTTCTCAATGCCGAACCACGGATGGATTAGTTCACCAGGTCCCGGCATGTTCAGAACGTGCAGAAGCGCCTCCAGTTGGCTCTGGTAGTCCTTGCCAATCAGCTTGCCGTTGATTTGCTGTTGGGTCAGAACAGCACCGTTATCCTCGGTCCAGCCCACTTCTTTTTTAGGGTAGGCTCGGGGGATTGCACGGCGTCCACTGGTGCCTTCGTTATCGACCAGATAGAAGGATACGCCCCGAAATGAAGCATCTCGCAGGTCTTCCCATCGTGTTTTTCCCATTAGCCTTGTCCCACGCTGCTCACGCCAGCAGAAGCGCTGAGTTTTATATCAGACTGGTTCATGGAGACATTTTTAACGCGACCATTCCCCTCAAGGATCACACGAATTTCACCCTGTATCTCTTTCACTGTCGGGGCCAGAGGAACGGATGGCTGTGCTGATTTATCAAGCGCATTTTTGTTCTCTATTGCGGCGTTAGTGCCCCGCAGAAAATCAACGATGACACCAAACAAAGAATGGTCACTCGTTTCAGGGCGCGGTCTGTCTGCCGGGGGATTTTCAGACGCAGGGATAAACGGCGTTGCCGGTGTCATTGATGCCCACGGGCGCGGGTCAATAACCGGTTTCTCATTCGCTTTGCGTTTAGCACGATCCTTTGCCCACTGAACCATGCCAGCTTTGTCGTCATCGGTCAGTGAAGAATCATCATCAAGATAGGGAATTGTGGCCATCATTAGAGATGTTCCGATCATCCCTCCAGGAACACTAAGACGTCCTGGGCCATTGGGTTTACGAGGTTCTTTTCCATCGGGAATTAAATCACCAGGACCACCCATTCCACCTTTGCCCATGTTCACGACATAAACGGGCATAACACCGGAGCCAAAAACATCTGAGACGCCTTTAGGTATGCCTTTTCCTCCTTTTTCTGGCTGGAGAAAATCCCATGCACCTTTACCGATTTTAAATGCTTTACGTGCTGCAATGACTCCGGCAGTCGCAATGGCAATTTTCTTGCCGACTTCAAGCCAGTTCTGAACCGTCTTTTGATCTACTGAATTGATGGCATCAGCCAGTTCCTGTACCGGTCCGGCAAGATTGCTGTTAGAAAATTTCTTCCAGGTAACATTCAGGCTGGTCAGCGCCGAAGTAAAATCTTTCGCCGCATATTCAGCATCTTTCATGATGCCTGTACCATCTCCGACTACTGACTGGTATCGCTTGAGGTTTTCTGCTCCTTTACCAGAGGTGACACTGCTGATAAGTAAAATACTGTCCTGGTTAAAACCGGCTTTCAGTAGTCTTTCATTCTGCTCTTGCGATCCTTTGCTACCAGATGATTTCGCTACTTCAGCCAGAATTTCTGGAAGAGAACGCATTTTTCCATCTTTGCCATATACGTTAATTCCTGCTTTCTTCTTGAGAGTGTCAACAACCTTTGGCAACTGCAGATCACGAATAAGGTTTTCAGTCGCCGTGGCTGCTGTATCACGGTTGCCTGTGGCATCAATGGCAGATTCCAGTACAACGCCTACGTCTTTGACTCCCTTAACGCCACTCCCGCCAGCAGCGGAGTACATAGAGAAGGCTCTGACGCCTTTTTCTGCAATGTCTTTCAGCTCAAATGCACCTTCTTTGCCCAGAAGGTTTAACGTGTCCATAGCTGCAAGCGTCTGTTTTTCAGTCTGAAGACCAAATTTAGGGAACTGAGAAAACAGTCCGCCAATCGGCTCTCCATCGGAACCTGATGCAGCGATAGAGGCGGCTATCATGCCCTTATTCTGAATACCAAAATCCAGATCACCGGTCGTTTTGTTGACATTCTCCAGGGCCGCCAACACCTCCGAGTCATCGACCCGGAATTTGATGGCTGTTTCCTGAATGCCATCAAAGATATTGCGCATCTCATCACGAGTTTTACCGGCAGCAATACCCAGACCGGTTAATTGTCGATCTGTTTTAGCAAATTCCCTCAGCGCTGCGCCGCTGGCAAGGCCGGCAATCATCGTTGTATAGCGATTACTGAGCATATCCAGACCACGTCCGGCAGATTCAGACGCAGCCTTCACAACAGACATTGCTTTCTGGTTACGGCTGGCAAACTCGCTCATATTAGCGCCGTACTGGCGGGCTTTGGCCGTCAGGTTCCCGGCAAGGTTAATCAGAATTTCAGTGCTTAGGCGGTTTGTCATATTGCTTCCTCAGTTGCCTGACCTGAATAAGCAACTGCCGCAGGGGCAGTTGCTCAAGCCGGTTAACATCGAAACGCTGAGAGAGGTTAATCAGCAGTAGATTGAGCGCCGCTGCCATCGGCACCATGTCGCCCCCGTTCGGCAGTCTCCCCCAGCATGTCATCCATCGCCTGACCCTTTTCAGTCAGCAACTTCAAATCTTCCGGATGCAGGGCATAAATTTGATTCATGTCCAGTGGGCCGGGGATTTCACCAATCTTCTTAATCTGCCGGCGCATCATCTCCAGCCCCATCATGACCTCAGAGCAGTAGGCAACCGCCTTGCCATTATCCCCAAGCACGACGCGCTCTGAGGCCAGTTGTGATTCGATAACATCCCGTGATGTCAGTTCGCGAAGCGTCACATCCTTGTGAAGCATTTCGTCGGTAGTGCCTTTGCCTGTACGCAGACCATGTACCAGAGTGAATGTCATTTCAGCCATGTCTTACACCTTCACACACTTGACGCCGATGAAGTTAGCCGAGACCGTCCCCGCGTCTTCGTCCAGTTCTGCCGGGTTATCGGTGGCCGCGCCGGTCATCATGTAGTTGAGACCGTTGTCACCGTAAAACATGACGGTCACGTCCTCCCAGTTACTGATTTCAATCACATCGACATCGCGATCTGCAGCAATGGTCAGCTTGATGGAGGGGGCCGCCATCTTGCGGGAATTACCCCAGACTTTACCGCCGCCCATATGTTGCTGGCGGGCATAGCCTCCCGGATTCAGGGTGGATTTGCCTTGAGTTTTGATTTCACGGCCATTAATACGAATCGCCGCCATACCCAGAATATTTGCCATGCTGGCTCCTTAAAGTTTGTACTGGATGAGACCGGCCAGAACGCGCAACTGATTCACCAGATTCGGGTGGCAGATAAAGTTCAGACGGTTTGGATCTTTGCTGTCGATGGTGACATCAAGCGTGTCTTTATAATCCTCGAAATCCTCCACCAGACCTGCCGGGATAAGCTCTGTCAGCGCAATATCCAGTAACTCAGCCCGACAGATTTTGGGCGTCATAACCGGCTGACCGGCATCGAGCAAATCAAGCACGTCATCACCCGCCAGCTTGTGGCGTGGGTAGCGACTGGTGAAACGGTTTTTGATGACATAGCGGATACGGCCAAGCGTTGCCGGCGACTGCACATCAAGGTATGAAATGTCCGTATCGCCAAAGCGATTAACGCGGTACATGGTGATTTCGCGCTCAATACAGACGTTATCTCCGGCATCAACAAAGTGCGTGGCGATACCGTCATGCAGCAGCAGGTTACGCTCCGGCATATCCCAGCGGATACCGCGAGCGGGCGGCTTGATACCTTTAAGCACCAGCGTCTGGAGTGGGCGGGCCGGGTCAAGGGCCAGCTCGTATGCCGCCGTTGCGCCGTAGCTGGCGGCCCATAACCATGATGGTTCAGGTGCGATGTTGGTGCCAATACAGGAAATCAGCCAGTCATTGCGGGTATGTCCGAATGTACCGCTCTGGGCATGTGTTCCGCGATAAGCAGACCACAGCAAAGCCTCCATCATTTTGAGCGGTCCCCAGCGCTCCAGCAGTTCGTCACGGATAGTGTTCAGGCTCTGGGTATCGAGGTATGGGAAGATGATATCCGTGTACCAGTCATCTCCCAGCGCAGCGACAACCGCCTGAATATCCGGTGTCCCCGTGCCACCCGAAAATGCAGTCAGTGTTGCACTGATGCCGGCAGGTGTTTTTTCTCCGGCGTAATAGTTCAGGCGCACATCGCTGTCATTTCCCGTGACACCTGTCCACTTCACGGTCAGCACTACCGTTGCAGCAGCATCAGCTTTTGCTGTGGCGGTGACCTGAGTGGCAGGCTTTGCGGTAATCGCAGTGATGATATTGCCGGCAATGGTTGCCGCTTCATCACCGATGCTGACCCCGACCTGGACAGACACGCCATTGATCATCAGTGCCAGCGTACCGGCCTGAGTGGCGGTGCCGAGCATCGTGACTGTGGCACTCGCTGCGGCGCCCTGGGCAAAATCCTCCAGTCCCATCGCATACATCTCGGTGTAGCTGTTGGCCTTACGGACCATCTTTGCCATTTCACCCAGCATGGAGCCACGGCCATAGAGTTCATCGGCCATGCTGTCGCCAGTAATACGATTCAGCGTCAACGGTAAAGCAGTCGCGCTGGCGAGCTGCTGACCCACAACCAGAATTTTTCGGGACTGTGCCGGCGCGGCACTCATCGCCATAGAGTTATCGATATCGATCCAGACCAGCGGGACACGAATATCATCAGGAATATTACCGATGGACATCATGCCTCCTTATCGGTTTTAGATGTGCGGGACTTCGGTGGCTCAGTGATATTCACATCGCCTTCTTTTTCACGGCGCAGCCAGTACGCATTGACCGGCAGCGTCTCGCCATCAGCGGCAAGGTGACTGCCATCAGCCTTACGAACGAGCAGGCCCGCCCGTGATGGCTTAATCATTTTCTTTGTCATCAGTCTGTCCTTCTCTTACGTTTATGATTTGCGGCTCATCACTTACCGGCTGTCCGTTCACCACAATGGTTGCACCCAGTCGCAGGAATTCCGGCAGCGTGGACAGGTCTATCTCATCATCAAGACGGAATTCCTGTTCCCATGTAACGGCCCACATGGTGATCCCGAGATTGTCCAGGCCACCCGACCAGAGGTTTTCAGCGGCGATGTTCTCAGCCATACGCTCAGCCTTCATGCCCGCAGCCGCTTCACGACAACTGATACGACGGGCAAGGCGTCCGGCAATAACCTCACAGCGGGCATCGCGCGGGTATCCCCAGAAATCAGCCATCATGATGTAGGCCGCCCAGGTCACAAGTCCGGTCATGCCGCGACGGTTCTGGATATTCCTGACCCGTAAGGCCGCAATACGGATACTGCCGCCGCGCCCGGACATATAGCTTTTGACCTGATCCGGGGTGTTAAACTGACCGATGTGACGCTCCACCTTTTCAACCCGGTCAGGTTGCTTTTCACCCTCCAGTTCAGCTTTCAGCCAGTTAACAATATTCTCGGCGGCACTGACCGTACTGCCCAGGGTGACGAACGCCGGACGTTCATTCATTGCAGAACCTCATTCCAGAAATCCCCGATGACGTGCAGCAGTTCCTGACTGTTCCCGGAGGACAGGCCGAGGAACTCACGCTGCGGGATGTTCAACATACGTTTATGCGCCCCCACGGTTTGCCATACCCCGTGTTTAAGCGCCCGTCCAAATGCCTGTGAGATGAGTCGCTTATGGGCTGACACAGACACCGAGCCGGAAAACCCCTCGTTGTGCGTCCGGCCATAATCAAGCGGCGTACCCACACGAACGACAGAGCCGCTGACCACATACTGGATACTGTCGAGCAGATCGCCGTTGCCCTGTAACAGGCTCTGGTTGCTGTGTCTGGTTTTCGCGTAGCTGTCAGACCAGTCCTGCCATTTCTCGCCGGCAGGACTGGATTTTTCGCTGGAGATGCGCCGGCGGGTCTGTGACTCCACCACAGCGCCAATGCTCTCCAGTAGCTCCTGTTGCAGCGACTGGTCAGCCAGTCGCTCAATCGCACGGCGAATGTCCTGAAACTTCTGGTCTCCTCTGACCTCGACAGTAATTCCCATCACAGCACCCCTTTCAGGTTGTTACGGGTGAACAGACGACGGTTTTCACTGACGATGATCAGCTTTCCTGTGTCGGTCTCAGGGACCGGGGTGTCAGACGGCACACCGAGGTCACGGGTGCCGTTGGCGATTTCACGCAGGGTGCGGAGGGCTTCGTCGTAACGCTTCTGGATTTCATCGGTGATCTGATGGTCCCGTTCAGACAGCCAGTAGAACGCGATGGAGACCGCCGCCCGGCGCAACGGACTCGGCAGGGTCGGAAGGTTCAGCGGCAACTGATAACGCTTTGCCAGAAAGGAATTAATTTCTGCATCAGTGTCATCAATCGCTCGCTGGATCTTTTCTTCGTCAAGCTGCTGCGTCTCTTTGTTGATTGCCATGTTCCAGACGCGGTCACCATCGGTTGCCAGCAGGTCTTCACGCGTTACGTAGATGCCCATTATTTGCTCTCCGCGTCGGCTTCAGTCCCGGTAACGGTCGCCAGCTCGGTCACAATCAGCATCTTTTCAGCCTTCAGACGCAGGGCTGTGTCGGTACTGATCACGCAACCCTCCAGCGGCTTACCTCCGGCATCTTCCAGAATCTGTTCATCCGGGTTATCGCTGACAAACACATGCACCGTATCGTGCGGCCAGAATCGGCCTGCCCGGTGAAAGCCATTTTCCGGAATGGCGCGGACCTCCAGCACCACGACATTTTCAGCAATGCGAACAGCCTCTGAATGGTCATGGGCCAGCGTTTCCCGCCAGACATGTTTTCTCAGGTCATCACCCGTGTTTTCACCCGGTATGGTGACAAGACTGACTGTGGCCGGGATAACCGTTATTCCATTATCACCGGGTACAGGTTCCGGGTCAGATGCGACATCTGAAGCTGCAACCGTCGGTTGTGATGCCTGACTGTCATCAGTAATAACTGGTGCCACCGGTGCCGGTTGCGCCGGGACAGACGTATCCTTCGTTGCTTTGTCGTCTTTCTTTTCCGAAGTGGTTCCGGTCTTACCAGCGGCTGACTTATTAACTTTTCCACTCACTTTTTAAACCTCATTCAGGGTGGGTTTAAAGGAGGATTAACTCCTCCTTAATCCGGCGTTACGTGATTTTTTACGTAATGACGTCACGCTTTTTTGATGAAAGGTGAAACCATCAAGTCAACATCCTTGTAATAGATATTTGAACCACCACCATCAGCCGTAACCGCTTCAATCAGCGCTTTGGCCGCGCCACGGTTGTTCTTACCGACGACCAGCAATGTCGGATTCATGCCCAGTGGTTCGTCGTTAGAATCAGTGATGCCCATCATTGCGGAGACCGCGGCTTCATAGTTCGCTTTGTTCAGTGCGGCTTTTGATCCCACACAGGTCTGCCAGAAACCAAAGCCAACGTTGCTGCGGCCATCGGTCCCGTAGGCGAATTCGTTCTGAAGGAACACCCGCTCACTGGTGAGGTCATCGAGGGCGATGAAGTTAAACGGACGACGCTCCTGGTAAATGATGGGCAGCAGCGCATGCGTCGCATCAATCAGGAACCACGGTTCACCCGTATCGGTCGCCGGGTCGCCCACAACGTTCGATTTGGTGGATGCACCAACAGGGTGATCGGTATCAAAGAAATACTGACCATCCCAGCACAGCGTATCGAAGCCTTTGCACAGCAACTCAAACGACAGTTTGTCCGGGAAAATCGTGGTATCGCGGCCAAGCTGCTCAGCAATCACGGAATACTGACCAATTTGATCGTCCTCGATTTTTTCGCGCTTGACCTTGACCGAGTTTTCCCAGGTCTTGTTGGTAATGACATACCCGGCCTGAGCCAGTTCTTTCAGCTGACGCGCCCCGATCCATTCTTTGATGGTCGGGAAGTCTTCAACCCAGCCATAAGTGTTAGACGCGCCGGAACTGGGGATGACCGTGGCGATGGATCGATACTGCGGATTGACCCGACCAACACCTTTGGTAAAGGCGGCGCTCAGTGCGGTGGTCAGGGCATGCAACACTTCTGCGGATACCTGCATGAATTATTTCTCCTGCTTACGAACGGAAAGGAATTCTTCTTCGCTGATGCCCATATGGCGGCACATCGCGAGGTCTTCGTCAGAAAGCGAGGCATGACCTTCGGTGCTTTCTTTTTTGGTCGTCGTGGTCTTGCTGACAATGACCGGTGCCGCTTTCACGAATTCAGTAAACTGCTTGCGGCCTTCTTCAGAGCGGCAGGTGGCGAGATACATTTCGCGGTTGGCCGGTGCGACTTTCCCCGCCTCGATGGCGCTGTCCACCAGTGCTTCTGATTCTTTGATGGCAATATCATTGAGTTTGCTTTCAGCGCTTTCCGCACGGTTAAGTGCTAACTGGTGAGTCTCAACCGGAATGAACTTCGTCAGGTCGGGATTCTCAGCACGGTTAAGCGCCACCTGCTCGTCGGTCTTAATCTGCTGAATGGCTTTTACTGCGTCGTCTGCTGTGGCAGTGGCCGCGAGGCCAAGCACTGTCACAATCTGGACAGGTACGGTCATCGTGTTTTCCTCGGAGTTGAGTGCGGGTAAATCAAGGTTGGGTTTGTTGGTCAGCGCGGCGCTGGACAGGCGGGTGACCTGACCATCCGCTGTGAACCGAAAGGCCGGACTGTAATAGCGGTACTTCTTGCCGCGCAGCTGCGCCACGCCGTCATCAGTCCATTCAACGTGCGCCTCCACCACGCCATCACTGACGCGATAGCCGTCAATCCAGCCATAAGCCGGGGCTTCATCGCCTTTCGGGCCTTTCAGTTCGGTGGAGTGCTCGATATCAAAGGGGAGCTTTGGATAAGCCATCGAGGCACGAATGATGGCTTCAGGATTGTTGTTCACCCATGAACGGCCATCACGCCCTGTAAAGGTTCCCGCCGGTATCATCGGCAGCCATTCAGGCAATGCATCATCGGTAAGGTCAGGAAGCTGAAAGCAGAGCGCCAGCAGTTCCGTATTGTTCGGGTTCATGGTGTTGTCCGGTCACGTTGTTTACTTCCGGACAGTGTGGGGGGAAACGGGGATGCAGGTGGATTAACCGGCTTCACTGTAAACGCGGCATGAAACCGCGTTTAAAACACGTTTAAAAACGCTGTGGCGCGTTTAACGATTTTTTCACGTGGCATCATGACGCGATAATCGTTAATGCCGCCACGCGCGTTGTGGGATGGTTTTTATCTTTGTGGCGAATGACTGTCAAACGCGTCCTGTTTTCTGCGTAGCTGTTCATCCAGCTCGTGACTGCGGGAGATTCCGGGGTTGTACGCCCAGCCGGGATCAATCCCCTCCGGAATGGTCTCTTCTTCGCCGGTGCGTTTATTAACCCACCTGACCGTGCGGACTTCAGGGGCTTCCGTGTTGATAGTGCCGTTGGCCTTCATCTGTTCATACTCATACCGGCTGACTTGCCGTGCACCGCATTTGCAGCCCCAGCCGTTCGGCCCCATGTGTGTTCGCCAGAAGGGATGGTCCACCGGCAGGCAGACGTCCTTCCAGCGCAGATGTTCTGCACGGTGCTCACGTGAGGGGCCGACGGTGTAGACAAGATAAGGCATTGCCCGTTGGGTCCGTTCAATACGCTGCCATTGTCCCGCTGCGCGGGCGGTTCGCATATTAGTGTCATAGATAACGCGCATCCGGCGGTCACTGCCGAGCTGGACAGTACGGGTTTCACCGGTCAGGGGGTCATCCATCAGTTGCTGTCCCCACCATCCACGTTTGACGAGGAGAGGTTTAAGAACCTCGCGAAACTGCTCAAAGGTCTGGCCGCTCTCCAGTGCGTCTTCCACGAGCTGGCGAACGTCCGCCAGCAAATCAAGCTGCGTCATTTTTGCCACAGTAAAGCCGATGCTGTGTTCTTCCATCCAGACATCGCGGTAATCAAATCCCGGCTTCAGCTTTTTCGCCTTCAGCCAGGCCAGTGCTTCCTGGGGAATAATGCTGTATTTATCGCTGACCGGCTTAGCCATCGTTTACATCTCCCAGCGACCGGGCTTTAAAACAGAGCATCGCCAGCTGCGTCGCAAACTCATCAGCATCAAGTTCTTTCTGAAGCGCCGGCAGGCCAGCAAGAAAAGATTCAAAGCTGTCAGATTTCTTTGCCAGCTCAAGCACCGGACTGGTGAACGCATCGCCGGTACGCTGCCAGTCATTCATCGCTTCATCCACCATCATATCAAGAACGTCAGGCTGGCTGCGGTTAAGCGCGGTCTGCTCACGGTTCATGGCCGGTAGTGGGTTAGTCATTTGCGCCGTTGGTGTCAGAATTTTTGCGCCTTTCTCCGGTTCAGACAGCCCGAATTTGTCACGGATCTCTGACATCTGAACTTCCATCCCCCGGTCAATCAGCGGCGACAGTGCATCCACCAGAACCTTAAGGTCTTCCGGTTTGCTGATGCGCAGAACGACGCGGGGGTAATGCTCCTGTGGCCCGTAATTCATATCCACATAGGGACGAACAAGGAATTCAGACAGCGTGTTGGATAATTGCCAGGCATCCCATTTGGCGATGTCCATACGCACACCATTGTGGACTTCCGCCTGAGCACGTGAACTGCCGTCATCGGTGGTCATGGTCTGCCCCAGTACGGCCTTACTAATCTGCGCGTCACACCATTCGGCCATCTCTTTAAAGAGAGTGCCACCGCTGTTACGGCTCGCCGCTTCCTGCATCTCCAGTTTCATCGAATCGGGGATTGCGCAGCCGGCATCTGATGCCAGTGATGCAATCGCATCCAGCAATGTCTGGATTTGTTCCGGGCTGGCATTGTTGCCGTATTTACCCACCACAATCGGGATACCAAATTTTTCAGCAAACGCCCACCAGTCCCGGACGGTGTAGGACTTGAGCATATACATAACGGCCACCAGTCGCGCCAGACCGTTACGCAAGGGCAAACCGGATTTCAGGCGGGGTTTATGGACGATAAATTTCCCCGGTGACAATGCTTCACCATCAATGGGGTTCCTGTCCGTCAGTAGTCTGAAATCACGCAGGGTTTCCCGGTCAGGTTTCAGAAAGCGCGGATCAACCCATTCATAATCGCGGGGTTTCCAGAGTGTGGTGCTGGTATTCCAGAGGATTTCGCAGACGCCAACCCCTTTACCAAGCCCGTCCAGCAGATCGAACAGCAGTTCAGGAACCTGCGGTTGCGCCATGAGATTACGGATATCATCTGCGATTTCCACATCACGAGGGGAATCGCTCCCGGCTTCCACCGAAGGTTCAATCCCGGAAACCGTCAGCTTGCGCGTACGTAAAACGCTGGCGTAGTGGAGGTCACGCTCCTCCAGTTCTTCCGCCATGATGAAGAAATCACGCGCATGACCATCGGCTGCATTACGTAAGATCCCCGCAAGCCTGCCGGGACTCAGCGTACTGGCAACGCTGATACCTGCCGAGGGGGAACGTACACTCATTACCGCCGCTGCGGATTGCGTCTGCTTCAGCTCGTCCTTGTTCACGGTGACAACTTCCCCCGTGGCAGGACTGAACAGCCGACGAACGGCTCCGGTTAGTTGTTTAAACATCAGAGTAATCCCCGCTGATTTTTAAGACCCCGTGTGATGCGGACCTGACGGTGTTCATTACGCTCATCGGGGCGGGAAGGTTTCTTTAACTTGTGGACTTCATAACGCCGGCAGTCCTCGCGACTGGCGAGGAAACCGAGAAAAATAGCGATAGCAGAGTCACCGTGACGCTTGCGGCCATCGGTGCCGGTAGTGCGTGCATCATCAATGCCCGGTACGCCGCGATAAAGCTGAATTGCGCCGAGGTCTGTGATCACATCTTCATGCTTTGGCAGTACCAGCTCATTGTCTTCGAATGCCGCACGGAACCGTGGCATGTTCTCCCGGTAGTATTTGACGGAAAGTTGCACCTGCTCAACTTCATCACCGTATTTTTCCGCCGCCTGTTCTGCCAGATACTGACCGTTACCCCGCGCATCGAGCTTGATGCCGTCACGGCGGGGAAGCCTGTCACAGATATAAAACAGCGCCTGCTCCTGCTGTTTAAATGGCACATTGCTGAGTTCCACCAGGAACGGGACGTTGCGCGTCGTGTCATCGTTGACTGTCACCGGTGCAAACACGGTCAGGTCACCATTACGCGCAAAGTCCTCCCCCAGACAGTGGCGCAGGTTCTGCGGCAGCTTCTCCAGTTCGGGTAGTACGACCGTCTCCAGCCATTCCTGCATGTCCACACGGCGCAGTCCGTCCGGCATCGCGTTAAAATCAGCCGTACCGGTGAAGCGCAGGACAACGGTCGGACCTCTGGCCGCACGTTCGCGCAGGGAACGTGCGATATAGACGCCACCGCCGTTCTTCGGCTCGCAGTAGTATTCCTCGCGGGCATCTTCCTCTGTGGCCGTGTCGCTCAGCAGGTTAGCCAGCCATTCCGCTTCGGCCTCCACAGACCAGACTTTTTTTGTAACCTGACAGATGCGCTGATACAGCCCCTCTGCAATGGCCGTTTCAATATCGACGTGATGGACAGAGTAGCGTTTTTTCCCGGCCCGGCTGTCGGTGATGATGGTGTTAAACAGGTTATCAATACCGTTGTGAGTGGAAATAAGGCGAACATTATTCCCCCACATTGTCAGCGCCAGCGCCGCCTTGAGTACCGCTGCAAGGTCAGCCTGGAATGCGGCCTCGTCAATGATGACGTTACCCTGCATACCACGCAGGTTCGACGGGTTAGACGACAGCGCCTTAATTTTGTAGCCACTGGCGAACTGGATGACATAGACCAGGATGTCTTTGTCTTCATCCTTCAGCACTTCTTCACCAATGCCAGACGCGGCGCGGTCATAAGCTTTCGCCCACATGGCACAGGCATCAATAAACTCACGGGCCATGTCTTTCGTTGTGCCGACGTAGAACGTGTCACACCCGCCAGCCTCCACCGACATTGAGCCGTTGAGGGCCGCGTCAGCCGCTTCCGCCCAGGTCAGACCGGTACGACGCGACTTCTCGGCAATCTTCAGTTGAGAGGCGTCAGCAATCCACCGCTTCTGGTAGGGAAGCAGTAGCTGGCTTTTGTCGAACTCGCCCGACAGGATAGCCGCAGCGGACTGACTGGTGAGTGTTCTGTCCGGCGTCATCGTCGTCATTCTGCAATCCCCAGAATCTGGCGTTTGATATCGGCAGCAGTCTCAGCCGACAAACCAGCTGAACGGGTTATGGTCTCTGCGGCCGCAGCGGCTTTTTTCGCAAACTCCTGCTGGATCTCTTTCTCGCGTTTGTGGCTTGCCATCGCAGCAGCTTCCAGTCGCTGGGCGACAAGCGCAAGCTGGCCCAGCGCTTTTGGTTCGACAGTTTTATCGCTGTCAGCCATTTCCATTGAGGTTTCAAAGGCCAGTGTTTTGACAAACTCCAGCAGTAATTTTCCGACGTCAGACGTCGGCGCTGAGCCAAGTTTTGATGCCCATATTTCAGCCATCTCGCGTGAAGCGCGAATCTTTGACCCCATCGTTTCCATGCGGCTTGCGTAGCGGTTCAGACCGGTACGGCTGATTTGCATGTCCTCCGGAAGGTTATATTCGTTGATCAACTCGTTAATCGCTTCGCGGATTTCTTCCTGGGTATGTCGTTTGTCGCGCAGCATCTGATGAAGTTGCTCCCGGACCGCATCCGGGAGCAAATCAATCTTTGAAGGTCGTCCGCGCGTCTGGCGTTCACTTGCCATTCTCCCTCCTCATACGGTCAAGGAAGT
The DNA here is from genome assembly GCF_030334745.1 of Citrobacter sp. Cb080. Classification (NCBI taxonomy): domain Bacteria; kingdom Pseudomonadati; phylum Pseudomonadota; class Gammaproteobacteria; order Enterobacterales; family Enterobacteriaceae; genus Citrobacter; species Citrobacter sp. Cb080. The sequence goes on from NZ_JAOWDG010000038.1 coordinate 18,653, forward strand.
CACGTTCAACGCTGGATTTGTCTTTCAGCAGCAACTTCCAGACGCGTTTGTATTCCGGATTGCTGTTGAGGAATGTGTTCAGATACGAATCAGCGGATTCGGAGTTGTATTTTTTACCCGTCGATTTTTCAAACTGCGGTGCAATGGCTCTGACTTCAATTTCCGCACAGACGAGAATGGCGGCCATTTTCCGGATGATGTCGCGCTGGCTACTGCTCAGTGGCTTAAGGGCTTTAGTCATGGCTGATGTTCTCCAGTTCAAAAATACGCTCTGTTACATCGTTAATTGCATCCGTAAAACCAAATGCGCTACTCCACTCCGGGGGGGGGCACCGGTTACAGCCTCATACATGCTGTCCAGTACGGCGATAACCTGATCGCGCTCTCCGATAAGCTGGGTTTCAGAGCGGTCCAGCCGGGCAATGCCTTCCAGTGCTTTTTCATTTGCACTGATAAGGGAATCAATGATCACAGCGGCCTGAAAAAGCGCATTCACTGACATGCCGATTTCACCGGACTCCCGACGCTCCGCCAGACCTGACAGGCGGCGCAACTGTTCCGCCTGCTGGCGGCAGGTCATTAACATTTGAAGTATTCTGGCCCGTTCCATCGTCACTCCCGCGCACGTGGTTTTTTGACGCCGGGGACCGTCGCCAGCCCAAAGGCCACATCTTCACCGCGTCCTGTGATGCCGGCGACGTAACACCCGGAGACATCTGACAGGGTGACGAGTCCCTGTTCACGTAGCCACGCAAGGAGGGTGCGGACGGTGTCACGGGAAACCCGGTGGCCGTAGGTCTGGAGGCAGGTCTGTAGAATGGATTCGTTTGCACTGTCTCCGCACTCCACCAGTGAGCGCAGAATGACCAGACGCTGGTCGCTGTTGAGGATTTCTTGCATGCTCATAGCCTCTTAATTTTTTTCCTTCAGTTCGTTTTCCAGCAACAGATCGCTGATACGTGTGGCCTGCCGGAGCATTCCGGAGAACTCCCGTATTTCGCCGCGCAGGTTGCTCATATCCAGTTGCAACTGGTGGAGTTCCTGCCGTGACGGCATCCCGTCGATGGCCTTTTCAAGTGCACTCATCCGGCTGTTAACTTTCTCCATCTCTTCCCGGCGGGCATAGGTTTTCACCAGCAGCAGGTGGATAATATTGATACCGGACATCAGTCCGGCCCAGATGACAGCCCAGTTACTTCTTACGGTTTCCCATTCCATTTATGCCGTCTCCCTGAGTGTCTGGCAGTCAATACAGGTCACGGCATCCGGCATGGCCGCCAGTCGTTTCGGGTCAATTTCGTCACCACAGTCGTTGCAGTGGCCTGGCGTGTCAGGAGATTCTTTAACCCTGTTTAACTGAGCATTTAATGCCCGTTCACGGTCTGCCATCTCAAGGCCGCTGGCCTTGTCCAGTTCATCCGTCATCTACCCGCCGCCATCGTTTTGTGTTTGCTTGATTTGCTGTACCGGGCGAACCCGTCAAGGGTGCGAAAACCGAGATACCCAAGCGCCGGTGTCGCCAGCATGAGTGCGATATCCCAGTCCGGTGATGGCATGGAGAAGGCATGACCAAAAGCACCGGATACCGCGCCAGCCTGCTGACCCACAGACATCAGCATCACATACGCAATGCAGCTGTAGAGCGATAGCCGGGCCATCAGCGGTCTGGTCTGACGGACATATTCATCCGTAGCGTTGTCCCCGTTACGGATGGTTTCCTGCTGTTCATGGTGGGCAGCCTGACGGTCAGCCAGTACGGCTTTGTCCCGCTCAAGCTGGAATTGCTCAATCTGGACTTTCAGGGACTGGAGCTGGACGAACTGTTCTGGCGGCAGCGCCGCCAGTTTCTGCTCAAGCACCCGCTGCTGGTCCTGCGGGTTGATGACGCTGTTGACGTTCTCAACGATCCCCGCCACAGAATCTGCCGTTCTGGCGGTGTCGCCACCGAACCAGCCTCCCACGGTACGCAGTAATGACGGTCCGGCCTTCATCAGAACGGAGGCAATGGTGGTGAGGGTTACTGGATCCATACAAGCAGCCCCTTACGTGCAACCCACTGACAGAACAGAAATCCTGTGGCTGCGCCGAGTGGTTCAAGGACAAGCAGGTACAGCGGGCTGGCATAAAGTGGACTCAGGCAGATAAGAACGAACCCAACTCCCCAGACAACCCACGACCAGAAACATGCATGCCGGCTGATATGCATTTCAGGTTTAAGAAGCCTGTAAGGCAGATTGCCAAGAAAGATGCTGAACCCGACCAGGACCACACCGGACAACGCCAGCCACCAGACCATAAATGCCTGGCGGCCTGAGAAACTACAGATGAACAGCGACAGGCCGACGAGAATGACAATGCTCCATCCGGAGCGCAAAACCTGTACCAGCGCCAGCTTTAACCAGTCACAGCTAAACGATTTAAACATTGTGTTTTTCCTTGTATCGCTGGCATTGCCAGACGATGTCTCTGATATCGACGGATGACCAGCCGCGCATGTAGTAGCTGCCGTGCGTCCCGTCATGACCTTCATAACTTGTCGGAACAGGGACGGGACCACCGGCCATACGATGAAGAACTTCCTGCCGCAGTCGGTCACGTCGTCCCAGTTTCAGCGAAGCGTCCCATCCCTTGCCCATATCAGCTCCGGGCTACCGAATAACGCACACCGGAAATCTCACGACAGGCGTCAGCGAGGTTGTCCAGGCGGTTAAACCAGCCGTTGAGGAACTTGCCCTGTGAAGGGTTTGATTTGATGATGTCGGCGTAATAGCGGGAACGACGCAGAAATAAATGGTTCAGCAGCCAGTCAGGGTCAGCACGTTCAACGGCTGCGCGGGTGTTTTTACCGGCGATACCGTCAACACTTTTGCCGGTGAAACCCGCAGCTTCCTGAAGCAACTGGACAGCCTTTTTGACGCCATGCTGGACGGCAGAGTCAAAGACAAACAGGGCGATATCATCCGGCCAAAACTGGCAATACGCGGGATACCAGTAGTCACGGAAGTAAATCTGTCCGGCCTGTTCAACCGTTAAATCACGAATACGAGTATCAGGCTTGCCATCGCCATTAACGTCGGTCATGCCATCGGCAACACCGTCGCGTTTATCTGATATACCGAAGTTGGTTTCACCGCCACGGTCAGTGGGGTCATTGACATATCCGCGTTCTGCGCTGAGCACGAAAGCGAGAGCATTGCGAAATGCGGGAGAATCGGGGGTGTTGTTCATAAAACGGCACCTTTGGAAGTGGGTTAGATTTCCCTTCCATCATGTGCCGGACGAAAAAAAAGCCGGATTAACCGGCTTCATTGTATTGGCTATGACTTAATAGAATAAATAATCTTTGTAGCGATAGAGCAACCATCCTGATACCAACAAAAGTAAAATAATAAAACTTACGCTTTTATCAGTCTTTACTGGATATTCTTCCGCAGCGATCAATAAAGATTTCCTGTTGATCAGATACCAAATAAAAGGAAGTATAAATATACTTAGCGCAGCCCAAACCACAGGGTGTATGCCTCTGCGACATCCTTTTCGCACACCTTCTCTAACAACATAACTTCCTATGTTGTTAGAAGTAGCATCAAAGAAAACCCAAAAAACACATATAATACAAACTATGTTAATAACAATCACACCAACCATATTATCACTCCATATTAAATGAGAGCTGCCTCTTACCTTGCTCTAACTTTCGCATTCTCCGGATTGCTTTATACACCGTTTTATAGGTAACACGGTAACGCTCAACCAACTCTGTGATGTTTCTGCCATTGAAATCACGCCAGATTTTCATATCACGAATCAATGACTCAAGAGTCTGGCCGCGTGGGAAATAAATCTGCATGCCGCCAATCTGACAGCTAATCGCGTAAACCAGCTCCAGAGAGATACGTGGGTCAACGCCATGCTTTGTCAGTTCGCCACGCAGCAGCGTATTCAGTTCTGTCAGCAGTGCAGGAAAACGCACAGTTTCCGCCGAACTGTCATCGTCCAGGTGCTCCAGAATGCTGTCATCCTGGATATCACCAAACAGGTCATTCTGCTTTTCGCTCATGTGCGCACCTTTCTTACTTTACTGGAATACAGTCTGTTGATGGCGTCATAACCCCGATGATCCTGAAATGCCAGGTCTCGCGGACTCAGCGCCTCTGTCATTTCTCTCAGATGCCATTGCTTGAGGCTTTCCAGCACCATCAGAAGATTATCGCCACGGCACCATGCCAGGCTGGCGATACCTTTACCTTTGTTGGTTCTGACAGTCATCTTCGCGACGAACGTATCCAGTGCGGTATCGCTGCCATCACGAATAAACCCGTCAAGATGCATCTGCCGCCAGATACTGCGGACCTTTGCGGTGATATCTGTTTCACGATGACGGCGAGCCGGAGAACGGGGGCGGGTACGTCTGAAACCCTTATCCTCCAGTACCTTCAGCACATCCTCCAGTTGGCCGACTCTCAGGTCACGACAGCTTTGCTTTCCCGTCACTCGCATCAGTACAGAACGGTAGGTGTCATCGTCCAGCTGTAGATTGCGACGGGCAACATGGATTAACTTAATCAGGGATGCGCGGCTCATCGTTACTTCTCCTTCACGCCAATGCCAGCGGCGGCAACATATTTTGCTGGGCTGGCGTTCTGGCGGTTCGAGCGGCATACCAGCGCCCAAAAATTCATTTCGCAAATTATCGCTGCCGTTGTTTCAGCCCGGCTACGGAACCCCAATTTATTCGACTTTCCGACCGAGCGTTTACGCTGACGCATTACCTTTCTCGTGTGCGCAGATTGCACTTCATCACGGCGCTGTTTTGATGCGTAAACACCTTTTGCTGGTACTTTACGCGCCTGCTTCTGATACGCAGTTAACAGGTCGTGTACGTCTGTAAATTTAGCCATGCTGTTATCGCCCCCAATCAGAAACTTCTTCCTGCACACGGAATTCAGCCTCTACCGCGTCAGCAACATCGTTATCCATCTCAAGACTCGCCGCTGCCAGTTCACGCGCAAATGCCTTCCGCCGCTTCTTGTTTCCTATATTCCACTCACGGCCTTTGAGTTCGTTATTCCACGCCCTGACCATGTAACCCATCATTGATTTAGCCATCTATTCATCCCCCCTTCACGCCAATGCCAGCGGCGGTCAGTTCTGCGTCATACAGCCACGCATCAATCGGATTCAGCGAGTTTTCGATGGGCGCACCGCCAGATTGATACATCAGAGCCTTTGCACGTAAAAACAATTCACGCATAGCCTCCAGTTCTGTTATGCGTTTTTGGGCCTTGACCAGTTCATCTGCCAGTGTCCATTCTGATTTTGACAGGACGTCTATTTCACCCAGCAACAATTCCACGACTTCAAGAGTGAAACTGCGCTGGGTCTCATTGATAGTTTTAAGACGATTAATACTGGTATCGGGGCCAAATGGCGGCATTGCTTTACGTTTGCAGATATCGTCACGTATCTGCTGGATATTGATAATCGTATGCTTGGTCATTCGCTTAAACTCCATCTTTAGTTGCCTGCGGGTGCACGAAGCCCCGGCAGGCATGCCGTATTAAAATTCGGAGAATTAAATAAAGTTAATTAATCAGTTACAGTTTGTTCAAATGGGATTATTTCAAAATCCTCAACATCTGATTTAATGGATATCCCTGCAATTCCCTTAACTTCATTCGGTGATGCAAGAATTGCCTCTTTATTAATTTCCTCTTTATTGCGAAGAAATTTACCCAGACTGAATTTCTTGAGTAACGCAATAACATCTTCAACTTTGCGAATGGTGACGCTGGGCGGGCGTTTGCGCCAGCGAACCTCACCCGTTGTCAGGTTAGCGGTCTTGGTCTTGCCGTCTTTCGTCAGCTCTGCACGGTTGGCTTCACACCATGTCTGAACGCCAGCCTGCAAACGCGCAAGCTCTTTTTTAAGCGCTTCAATGCCGGGCGCAACATCATTTGTCAGGGCCGCTATTTTGTCATTCAGTTCCGTTTCACGACGCAGAATGACACGGGTAATATCGCCAATCTTGCGGATGTCGCTGATTACGTCATCGCGGCATTGAGGAACGGCAACAGCAGCGGCTGATTTTGCGCGGGGCTTTTTGGGTGCTTTCATGTAAACCTCAGCTTTATTTTTCAATATATTCACGAGTGATAAGGTCAGTAAATCTCATTAGTGCATTACATCCCTCATGTTGGTTACTGGCTTCAAGGACTCCCGGCACAAGAAGCCCGCTACCTGCACGGGAATGTCTGGCATGGATATCAATTAAATCCCTGATTCGATTTTCTTCGCCAGTGATAATGGGTAAAGCCCCGTCGGGTAGTGTTTGTCCAAATTCAATTAACCCCGAAGCCCAGGCATAAGCAGTAATTTTTGCCATTTACACCTCCGTTAATTACCTCTATAAATAATGTTAAATACCTGACTACGGGACATTTCCATTTTTTCGGCGATAACCGAGATGGTCAGCCCCTCCTTGTAAAGCTCACGACACAAATATGCGTCGTCATCATTTCCTGCTCTGATGCGCAGCGAAAGACCCTGCCGAATGGCGCAATTCTGCACTGACTGTTTAGAGCGCCCCAACTGCAGCGCCAGACCGCTTACACTTACCTTTCCCGCGTTCTGTTCCAGAATAAGGAGTTCTTCGCGTGACCATGCTCTCCCCGTACTCCAGCCCATACTTACCTCCAGATAATCCGGCAACCTTCCAGACTGGCTACCCAGACGGAGCGGGTGCCGCCGTTGTGTGTTTCCGATATACGGGATGCACTACGCACCAGCTCTGTTGGGGGGCAGACAATCTCCAGTAATGGGCGACGCATGAAAACCCGAACGTCAGTGACACGGCTACCACGGGAGCGAAGCCAGTTCTGCGCCGCCTCTGCCATGCTGATGTGTTCTGCAATACGTTCAGTAATCATGGTGTTATTCCTCGTTCAGATTGCTGTGACCCAGTTCCAGCATCGCAGACTGGATGTGTGACGTGCCGATGGTCTCACCCTTGCCCTGCGCGTAAATCCCCGCCAGCGGGAGGATGTGAGACAGAGAACGGAGAGCACCGGGACGACGGGCGATCATCTTCAACAGTTTCCGTTCCTCCTGTCCGCAGACCTGCCAGGCATCACAAAAACTGTCCACGTCACCGGCTGATACGGTGTTGATGACGTACTTTTTAGATACGCGGGAGAACAGACGGGCGAAGTCCACACTGCGTTGTCCACCTGTCAGGCGGTCGTAGACTTTATGGTTTCCGACCAGCGCCAGACCAACGCCGCATTCCTCCTGGAGAATTCGCAATTCTTCAACGGCATCCAGACTCAGCCAGTCAGCTTCATCCACGACGATCAGACCACGCGTATCCGGCAGACGCTGGCGTAACAGACGGGACAATGCGCCCCGACGGTATGGTGCATCAGCAATCCCCATTTTCAGCGCCAGTTCGTACAGCGTTTCCAGTTCGTTGCTGCGGGACTTGCTGGCGGTGATATGCCAGACGTTGTTGCCTGTCGCTGCATATTGTCTGATGGCTTTTGTTTTACCGACGCCCGGATTGCCGTAAACCAGCACAATCGTTCCGGCCAGTTGCGCCCACGTCAGGGTGGCGAGAATTTTTTGTGAGGTCGGTGTTTCAACGAAATCAGGAGCCACTGGCAGCGAGGTTTTCGCGGCAGTGTGGCTTTCCAGCCAGGTATTCAGGCTGGCGGCAACCGTATCGTTATCGCCCTTATATTTCCCGTTCAGAAACTGAGAAACCGTAGCCGTTGAGGTGCCGGTTTCACGTGCCAGAGCTGCGCCTGAAATCGCTTTGCTGTCAATTAATTCACGAATGGCACTACGCACAACATCATGGTTAATTTGCGTCATGATTATTAATCCTGTATTTTTCAAATGGCCTGTACTTAATCAGGTGTTAAAACTGATTCACTTCATTCAAAGCGGCGCTCGCAACGTCGCTTTTTTTATTTCTGCGACTGTTTCGCTTTATTAACGAACGTCTGAAAAATCACATCATTCTCGGTTTGCGTGTCCTGTATTTCCTCCACACGTCTGACGGTATTACCCATATTGAATACACGCTCAACAACATGACGTTCCGGCAACTCTGCATGTTCTGTCTTCGGTAGCAGGTCGTTAACTTCAATCGCCGTCATACGGTTTAGTGCCTTCGTTGCTTTCTTCGTGCTGCGCATCATTTCACGACGGGCGCGGTTGTGTTCACGACCAGCCTCGGTATCACCAAACGCCACTGCGGCGCGACACTCCGCCATACAGAGGAAGCGGCCATCAAGGTCGTAACAGGCCACTTCACTGTGAAGGTTACGCGGGTCAAAACGGACTGTAATTTTGCGGGAGCGATGGCTGACAAGTAGCTCACTCCAGTAGGTGTTTTTGCGGCCAAACAGGGAGCCGCCGCTTTCCATCGTGAATTCTCCGGTTGGTTTCACGCGAACCGACTCTGCCGGCAGCATGAACTGGCGGATTTGTTCTTCAGTTAAACGGGTGATCACAGCCTGGCTGTAGCTTTGTTCAAAAGCCTGATCGAAGGACAGTTCACCCCGGCACATTTCCGTTTTACGCTGGGTTTTCCTGTTAAACATGGCGACTGTAGATTCAATTGGTCAACGCAACAGTTATGTGAAAACATGGGGTTGCGGAGGTTTTTTGAATGAGACGAACATTTACAGCAGAGGAAAAAGCCTCTGTTTTTGAACTATGGAAGAACGGAACAGGCTTCAGTGAAATAGCGAATATCCTGGGTTCAAAACCCGGAACGATCTTCACTATGTTAAGGGATACTGGCGGCATAAAACCCCATGAGCGTAAGCGGGCTGTAGCTCACCTGACACTGTCTGAGCGCGAGGAGATACGAGCTGGTTTGTCAGCCAAAATGAGCATTCGTGCGATAGCTACTGCGCTGAATCGCAGTCCTTCGACGATCTCACGTGAAGTTCAGCGTAATCGGGGCAGACGCTATTACAAAGCTGTTGATGCTAATAACCGAGCCAACAGAATGGCGAAAAGGCCAAAACCGTGCTTACTGGATCAAAATTTACCATTGCGAAAGCTTGTTCTGGAAAAGCTGGAGATGAAATGGTCTCCAGAGCAAATATCAGGATGGTTAAGGCGAACAAAACCACGTCAAAAAACGCTGCGAATATCACCTGAGACAATTTATAAAACGCTGTACTTTCGTAGCCGTGAAGCGCTACACCACCTGAATATACAGCATCTGCGACGGTCGCATAGCCTTCGCCATGGCAGGCGTCATACCCGCAAAGGCGAAAGAGGTACGATTAACATAGTGAACGGAACACCAATTCACGAACGTTCCCGAAATATCGATAACAGACGCTCTCTGGGGCATTGGGAGGGCGATTTAGTCTCAGGTACAAAAAACTCTCATATAGTCACACTTGTAGACCGAAAATCACGTTATACGATCATCCTTAGACTCAGGGGCAAAGATTCTGTCTCAGTAAATCAGGCTCTTACCGACAAATTCCTGAGTTTACCGTCAGAACTCAGAAAATCACTGACATGGGACAGAGGAATGGAACTGGCCAGACATCTAGAATTTACTGTCAGCACCGGCGTTAAAGTTTACTTCTGCGATCCTCAGAGTCCTTGGCAGCGGGGAACAAATGAGAACACAAATGGGCTAATTCGGCAGTACTTTCCTAAAAAGACATGTCTTGCCCAATATACTCAACATGAACTAGATCTGGTTGCTGCTCAGCTAAACAACAGACCGAGAAAGACACTGAAGTTCAAAACACCGAAAGAGATAATTGAAAGGGGTGTTGCATTGACAGATTGAATCTACA
>NZ_JAOWDG010000039.1:0-48078 GCF_030334745.1 Citrobacter sp. Cb080
TAACGCTTACCGCTCATGGGCACCTCTCTTTAAGCCATCTTAAATGACTCTGAGGTGTCTGTTAAACCCGTGTCGATTCAAATCTCTATATAAAAAGAGACTCGCTCCACGTTATATATAGAAGAAAAGCCCAGGCAGCCCATGCCCCATCATCCCTACCACCTTTGAATTACGCATCCCATCAGGCGATAATACCCATACAAACCGTGATTCCAGGACCGTGATGAGACACTCTCTGCAACGTACTGCTATACGCAAACGCCCGATGAAGCTCGGCACTACCGTGATCCTCATGGTCAGTGCGGTACTCTTCTCCGTACTGCTTGTCGTTCATCTGATTTATTTCTCGCAAATCAGCAACATGACGCGCGATGCATTAGCGGGTAAAGCGCTTGCGGTCGCACGAACGCTGGCAAACTCCCCGGAGATCCGCCAGGGGCTAATGAAAAAGCCCGAGGAAAGCGGTATTCAGGCGATTGCCCAGGCGGTGAATAAGAGCAACGATTTTTTATTCATCGTCGTCACCGATATGCAAAGCATTCGTTACTCCCATCCCGAAGCGCAGCGAATCGGTCAGCCGTTTAAAGGCGATGACATTTTGCTGGCCCTGCAAGGGAAAGAGAATGTCGCCATTAATCGCGGATTTCTGGCGCAAGCCCTGCGCGTATTTACCCCTATTTATGACGAGCATCACCGGCAGATAGGCGTCGTGTCGATCGGCCTTGAGCTAAGCAGGGTGACTGAGCAGATCAATAACAGCCGTGGCAGCATCTTTTGGTCCATCTTATTTGGCGTGCTGGTTGGGCTGCTCGGCACATGGGTATTTGTCAAAGTCCTCAAGCGTATTCTGTTTGGTCTGGAGCCGTATGAAATCTCCAATCTGTTCGAACAACGCCAGGCGATGCTGCACTCTATAAAGGAAGGCGTCATTGCCGTTGACGAGTGCGGTGAAGTGACGCTGATAAACCAGGCGACACAAGAGCTGCTGGATTACCACAAATCGCAAGACGATGCCCAGCTCTCCACGCTCAGCCACGCATGGTCAAAAGTGGTCGATTTTTCACAGGTACTGCATGACGGAACGCCGCGTCGCGATGAAGAGATCATGGTGAAGGATCGGCTACTCTTAATTAACACGGTTCCGGTACTCAGCAACGGTAAAATCATCGGGGCCATTTCAACATTCAGAGATAAGACTGAAGTCCGAAAATTAATGCAACGACTGGACGGCATGGTCAACTATGCCGACGCACTTCGTGAACGATCCCACGAATTCATGAATAAATTGCACGTGATTCTGGGATTATTGCATCTGAAAAGTTATAAGCAGCTTGAAAATTACATCCTGAAGACCGCAAACAGTTATCAGGAAGAGATTGGCTCACTGTTAGGAAAAATAAAATCCCCGGTGATCGCAGGATTTTTACTCAGTAAGATTAATCGCACATCTGATTTAGGCCATAGCCTGGTGATCAGCAATGAAAGCCAGTTACCGGAAAACAGCAACGAAGATCAGGTGGCTGTGCTGATTACCGTTCTGGGGAATTTAATTGAAAACGCCCTGGAGGCGCTAGGTCAAGAACCTGGTGGCGAGATCAGCGTATCCTTGCATTATCGACACGGCTGGTTGCATTGCGAAGTGAATGACGATGGTCCGGGGATTGCCCCCGAACACATTGAGCACATCTTTGAGAAGGGCGTTTCGTCAAAAGGAACCGAACGGGGCGTTGGTTTAGCGCTTGTTAAACAACAGGTTGAAAACGTTGGCGGCAATATTTCCGTCGAGTCAGAACCTGGGATCTTCACCCAATTTTTTGTACAGTTACCGTGGAATGGTGAGAGGGCCAGCAGATGATCAATGTCTTAATTGTCGATGACGATGCAATGGTAGCGGAATTAAACCGCCGTTATGTCGCGCAACTCTCCGGTTTTCATTGCTGCGGCACAGCCTCCACGCTGGAGAAAGCAAAAGAGATAATCTTTCATAGCGGCAATCATATCGATTTGATTTTGCTTGATATTTATATGCAAAAAGAAAACGGTCTGGATCTGTTGCCTGTATTGCACAGCGAAGGTTGCAAGTGTGATGTCATTGTCATCTCTTCCGCCGCTGACGCGACCACCATCAAAGACTCTCTCCACTATGGTGTCGTTGACTACCTGATCAAACCGTTCCAGGCGTCCCGTTTTGAAGAGGCGCTGACCGGCTGGCTACAAAAGAAAACCGAGATGGAAAAGCATCAGTACTATGAACAGTCTGAGCTTGACCAGTTGATTCACGGCAGCTCCTCCAATGAACAGGAAGCGCGGCGCTTACCTAAAGGATTAACGCCACAAACGTTACGCACGCTGTGCCAGTGGATTGATGAGCATCAGGATCAGGAATTCTCCACCGATGAACTGGCCAACGAGGTCAATATCTCGCGCGTTTCTTGCCGTAAATATCTTATCTGGCTCGTCAATTGTCACATCCTATTTACCAGCATCCATTATGGCGTAACCGGTAGACCGGTTTATCGTTACCGCGTTCAGGCTGAACATTACTCATTACTAAAACAATATTGCCAATAAAAACAATTTGGGATTATTTGTTATTTGAAAGTAACAATTATTAAAATAATGAAAAATCCCTACTTTTCTGAATCATGCTGCAGAATTATAAATTTGCGTTAGATCAAATATATTTGTATCCGGCATGTTAAATGTATTATTTTAATATTGATTAACGTCACACTGTTTTTAATTTCAAAATCGCTAACAAAAGTTAATTAAGTATTATCTAGCTCGCAGAGTGTGTATTTTTACCCATAAAGGATTAGTCTGAAATTAACCAGACATACAAAATCTAGACTGGTAGCAATGGAGACCATGCTACGTACCATGGACACCGTACATTTTTGTGAGCAAATAAAAGTATCCGCACGCCAACCTCATCACATTATGAAATGGCGTGAGCGTGATCACACAAATAACCTACTCACCCATTCTGTCGGTGGTTCACGAAATAGCGGAAAACGCAAAACAGATAAATTACAGCGTCAACCGCAGCTCTCCATGTCCAGCTCTGCTTCCCATCGCCTGAGGATTCTCTCCTCTGATCAAAGCCACAGAAAAAAGCTAAATATCGCCATAACGTTAAAAAAACATTCTAGCAAGACATTTGAACATTAATCGCAAATACGGACATATCGAATACTGACCATTTTTTGATGCCTATTCCGGCAAAAAAGAATGTGGCACAGATCCATTTTTCAAAAAATTGACTGGTTTTTTCGCGAGGGTAAATAAAATGTTATTTAGTATACAACTTCTTATAATATTAATATGTTTGTTTTATGGTGCCAGAAAGGGCGGTATCGCGCTGGGTTTATTAGGCGGTATCGGCCTGGTCATTCTGGTTTTCGTTTTCCATCTCCAGCCGGGTAAACCACCTGTAGATGTAATGCTGGTTATTATTGCCGTGGTGGCCGCATCGGCAACCTTGCAAGCCTCCGGCGGCCTTGACGTTATGCTGCAAATCGCTGAAAAGCTGCTGCGCCGTAACCCAAAATACGTTTCCATCGTCGCCCCGTTCGTTACCTGCACCCTGACGATTCTCTGCGGTACAGGCCACGTGGTCTACACCATCCTGCCAATCATTTATGACGTTGCTATTAAGAACAATATTCGCCCGGAACGTCCGATGGCGGCGAGTTCTATCGGTGCGCAGATGGGGATTATCGCCAGCCCGGTGTCCGTGGCCGTTGTATCACTGGTCGCAATGCTGGGTAACGTAACGTTTGAAGGCAAGCATCTTGAATTCCTCGACCTGCTCAGCATCACTATCCCGTCTACCCTGTTGGGTATCCTGGCGATCGGTATCTTCAGTTGGTTCCGCGGTAAAGATCTGGATAAAGATGAAGAATTCCAGAAGTTTATTTCCGTCCCTGAAAACCACAACTACGTTTATGGCGATACCGCCACACTGTTAGACAAAAAGCTGCCAAAAAGCAACTGGCTGGCCATGTGGATCTTCCTTGCCGCTATCGCCGTTGTTGCCGTGCTCGGCGCGTTCTCTGAGCTGCGCCCTACCTTCAGCGGCAAACCGCTGTCAATGGTACTGGTTATCCAGATGTTCATGCTGCTGACCGGTGCGCTGATTATTATCCTGACGAAGACCAATCCCGCTTCAATATCTAAAAACGAAGTCTTCCGTTCCGGTATGATCGCGATTGTGGCGGTGTACGGTATTGCCTGGATGGCCGAAACAATGTTCGGCGCGCACATGACGGAAATCGAAGGTGTGCTGGGCAATATGGTGAAAGAGTATCCGTGGGCCTATGCAATTGTTCTGCTGTTGGTTTCCAAATTTGTAAACTCCCAGGCTGCGGCGCTGGCGGCGATTGTTCCGGTCGCACTGGCAATTGGGGTTGATCCAGCGTACATCGTTGCTTCCGCTCCGGCATGTTACGGTTACTACATTCTGCCGACTTACCCGAGCGATCTGGCGGCTATTCAGTTTGACCGTTCCGGCACCACCCACATTGGCCGTTTCGTTATCAACCACAGCTTCATTCTACCTGGGTTGATCGGCGTGAGCGTATCCTGTGTCTTTGGTTGGATCTTCGCCGCAATGTACGGTTTCCTGTAATTACAGTGCGCGTGCTGTCCGCTTTGGTACGGCACGCCACCGTCAAGACACAGAGAATTTTAAAATTCCTGAGAAAAATGAAAAGGCTGGAAGCAAATGTCAAAAGTTGAATTCACTTATCAGGCGGCTTTCCCACTGGGGGAAGACAAAACTGAGTACTACCTGCTGACCTCCGATCACGTCAGCGTCGGCGAGTTTGAAGGCGAAACAATCCTGAAAGTAGCCCCTGAAGCACTTACGCTACTGGCCCAACAAGCCTTCCACGATGCCTCCTTCATGCTCCGCCCTGAACACCAACAGCAAGTCGCCTCAATTCTCCATGATCCCGAAGCCAGCGAAAACGATAAATACGTAGCGCTGCAGTTCCTGAGAAACTCCGAAATCGCTGCTAAAGGCGTATTGCCAACCTGCCAGGACACCGGTACGGCAATTATTATGGGTAAAAAAGGTCAGCGCGTCTGGACCGGTGGCGGCGACGAAGCGGCACTCTCCAAGGGCGTATTTAATACCTATATTGAAGATAACCTGCGCTACTCGCAAAACGCGGCGCTGGATATGTACAAAGAAGTGAATACCGGCACCAACCTGCCCGCACAAATCGACCTGTACAGCGTGGACGGTGACGAATACAAATTCCTGTGCGTGGCCAAAGGCGGCGGTTCAGCGAACAAAACCTATCTGTATCAGGAAACCAAAGCGCTGCTCACCCCCGGCAAACTGAAAAACTTCCTGGTAGAGAAAATGCGCACGCTGGGTACCGCAGCATGCCCGCCGTACCACATTGCATTCGTCATTGGCGGCACGTCAGCGGAAAGCACCCTGAAAACGGTGAAGCTGGCCAGCACACACTACTATGACGCACTGCCGACTGAAGGTAATGCGCACGGCCAGGCGTTCCGCGATCTGCAACTGGAACAGGAACTGCTGGAAGAAGCGCAGAAACTCGGCCTCGGCGCCCAGTTTGGCGGGAAATACTTCGCGCACGATATCCGCGTGATCCGCCTGCCTCGCCACGGCGCATCCTGCCCGGTTGGTATGGGTGTGTCTTGCTCCGCAGACCGTAACATCAAGGCCAAGATTAACCGCGAAGGGATCTGGATCGAAAAACTGGAACATAACCCAGCCCAGTACATTCCGGAGTCGCTGCGCCAGGCAGGCGAAGGTGAAGTGGTTAAAGTTGACCTTAACCGCCCAATGAAAGAGATCCTCGCTCAGCTTTCTCAGTATCCGGTTTCTACCCGTCTGTCGCTGAGCGGCACCATCATTGTCGGCCGCGATATTGCCCACGCGAAGCTAAAAGAACGTATTGAGTCCGGCGAAGGTCTGCCGCAGTACGTGAAAGATCACCCTATCTACTACGCGGGCCCGGCCAAAACACCTGCGGGTTATCCGTCCGGCTCTTTAGGACCAACCACTGCGGGTCGTATGGACTCCTATGTTGACCTGCTACAGTCTCACGGCGGCAGCATGATCATGCTGGCAAAAGGTAACCGTAGCCAGCAGGTGACAGATGCCTGCCATAAACATGGCGGCTTCTATTTAGGTAGCATTGGTGGCCCGGCTGCGGTACTTGCGCAGCAGAGTATTAAACATCTGGAATGCGTGGAATACCCGGAGCTGGGTATGGAAGCTATCTGGAAAATCGAAGTCGAAGATTTCCCGGCTTTCATTCTGGTCGATGACAAAGGCAACGATTTCTTCCAGCAAATCGTCAGCAAACAATGCGCTAACTGCGCGAAGTAACCCATTCGGCCCGGCACTGGACTGACAACAGATTTTTGGCGTCAGTCCAGTGATCCCCCCGGGCCAACTTTATCCCCCCATTTACTGGCGTTGAATTTTTGCCGCTCACAGGGAATAGTAACCTTTTCCATTACTTGTGAATTCGCCATGCTCCGCACACTGAACTCCACAATCTTGCACTCTGGCGCGCTGCTCCTGGCGCTAATACTTATCTACACCGGTGTCTCTGCCACGGAGAAAATCACCTGGCTGATGGAAGTTACTCCGGTCATTATTGTCGTCCCACTGTTGCTGGCGACCGTGAAGCGCTACCCGCTGACGCCATTGCTCTACACGCTCATTTTCTTGCACGCCATCATTCTGATGGTCGGCGGTATGTATACCTACGCTAAAGTCCCTGTCGGTTTTCAGGTTCAGGAGTGGCTGGATCTCAGTCGTAACCCCTATGACAAGCTGGGTCACTTCTTCCAGGGTCTGGTGCCCGCCCTGACGGCAAGAGAGATTTTAGTGCGCGGTAATATAGTTCGTGGCCGCAAAATGCTGGCATTTTTGGTCTGCTGCGTGGCGCTGGCGATTAGCGCGATGTATGAGCTGATCGAATGGTGGGCGGCGCTGGCGATGGGTCAGGGAGCGGATGATTTTCTCGGGACGCAGGGCGACCCGTGGGATACCCAGTCGGATATGTTCTGCGCCCTGCTCGGTGCGCTAACCACGGTGCTCGTGTTGGCGGGCTGGCATAACAGACAGTTAAAAACTGCCGGATAGCGCTGACGCTTATCCGGCAATCTGCCCTACCCATTGCGAGACTTGATAACCAGAATCGGCAAGGCGAACAGGAGTGTCAGAAAGTTCGCCATGCTGACAGCAGTATCTTCAATCAATAATCCATAAATCAGCCACAACACCAGCCCACACACAAACATTACATACATTAAACCGGAGATACCCTGCGTGTTGCGGGTGGTAATGACCTTAATCGCTTGCGGTAAGAATGAGAGCGTCGTCAGGCTAGCCGCCAAATACCCAATCCACGAATGCCATTCCATAGCTACGCCTTCACATCACCTGGGGTGACTATCGCAATAGCCGGGATATCCGGTTGTTCATGCTGCTGCGGCATCTTACGGTACTTATCCAACAAATGAATCTGGACCCTGCGCAGCGTGTCGCCGTTCAGTCGGTAAAAGCGGAAGTAAAGGACTAAGGTCACCACAAAAAAGAGTGCAGGTAGCGCGATCATAATGAATTGCATACCAACAATGGTTTCTGCAGACTGCGCGACATTCGGCGCGTAATTAATCACCCCAAGTATCACTGCGATAAAGAAAGCGGCAAACGCAGACCCTCCTTTTACCACCATCGTCTGCACTGAATAAGCGATACTTTCACAACGTACATTCAGTTTGTATTCGCCGTAATCAACGGTATCCGCCACCATAATGACCTGCAACACCCAGAAAAGCGCTGAACCAATATTCAGTAAAATACCAGCAATAACAATGAGTAAGATGTTATGAAAACCGGCTAACGCCATCACCAGCAAAACGATACAGCTGAGCACCGGCAGCACGGATGCCCCAGCCCACAGGATCCGTCGTGACAACGCTTTTACCAATCGAGGAAAGAAAATCAGCGTCAGCAGGTTTGCCGCTCCTGCGTAAGACATGTAGTACGGGAAGAGGCTTGCATCGCCAATCACATAAGTAAAATAGTAAATGGCAAAGCCAGCAATGATATTGGCGGCAATATTGTAAGCCAGCGCCATGCCTAGCAGGCAGGATAACTGGTCGTTTTTATAGATGAGCCCAACGATCGCTTTCAGCCCAAGACGACTGCTGTCCGCCGTTGCCTCACTATCTGACGAATAAACCTCATGCACATTACGCAGCGTAACAACGGTAGAAATGATAAAGAATGCAATCAGCACCAGCGTAAACATCTGGAAACCAAAGCCGCGATCGGCCCCGCCAACATAGCTCACAAAGGGCAGCGTTACCCCCGCGGTGACAAACCCAGCCAGGCTTGCGAAGAAACGAGGGAACGGCACCAGTTGTTCACGCTCGCGTTTATCCAGCGTAATAGTTGGCACCAGCGACCAGAATGGAATATCCATAATGGTGTAGGTCATTCCCCATAATATATACGTCACGCAGACAAATACGACTTGCGCAGTACCCTCAAACAGATGTGCACTAAAAAGCAAAAACAGCACCAATGAGTTCGCCAGCGTACCGAGTAAGATCCAGGGTTTAAATTTTCCCCACCGCGACCGGGTGGCGTTCACAATCCAGCCCATGATGGGATCGTTTACCGCATCCCAGACCCTTGCCGCCAGGAACAACGTTCCGACCAGCCCCACCGATAATCCCACCACGTCGGTGTAGTAATACATCAGGTACATGTACACAATACCGATGGCGAAATCCTTACCAAACGCTCCAAATCCGTAACTGAGTTTTGTTTTCAGAGAGATGCTCATAGGGTATCGGGTCGCCGTTACCAGCGCCCGCCTTCTGTTAGAGGAAACGTCAGAGGTTAAACGCCGGATGCTCTGCCCGGCGTAATGGTGTGTTAACGGTGTAACCAGGCCGGCAGCCAGTCGCCATGAGACGCGATCAGGTCGTCCACCAGCGCATAAATCTCCTCAATCCCCAATACCGCGGCGGTATGCGGATCCATCATCGCCGCGTGATAAACGCGATCGCGATTTTCCGTCAGTATGGCTTCCGTTAGCAGGGTCTGAACATTGATATTGGTTTGCATCATGGCCGCCAAATGTGACGGGAGAGTACCCACCTTCGTTGGCTGGATACCATTCGCATCGACCAGGCAAGCCACCTCCACGCAACAGCCTTGCGGCAGGTTATCGATCAGATGGTCATTGCGAACGTTGCCATACACCACGCTCGGTTCACCGGTCCAGATAGCGTTCATGATAGTGCTGGCATATTCACGTGACGGTTTAATCTCGATCCGCGCCGCCGTTTTGTACTCTTCCAGCTCTTTGTTCCAGTTCGCCAGCTGTTCCACACAGCGTTTTGGATACTCATCCAGTGGAACCTTATAGCGCTCAATCAGATCCTCACGCCCTGGTTTGATAAACCACGGCGTATATTCCGCGAAATGCTCCGACGACTCAGTGACGAAATAGCCCAGCTTTTTGAACATTTCATAGCGCACAATGTTCTGACAACGGGTATTACCGTGAAGATTCGGTTTCGGCGCCTGACCAGATTCATAGGCCGCCAGCAGCTCCGGATAGAGATTCACATAAGCACCGTCAGCCGTTTTACGCTCAAGTTCCAGATAAAACGCCATATGGTTGATCCCGGCGCAGCGATAGCGCAAAGAGGCCGGGTCGATGTTCAAATCGCGGGCCAGCTCCTCCGCTGTCCCTTGCACCGAGTGACACAATCCAACCTGCTTAATATGCGGATAGCGCGCATACATTGCCCAGGTGTTCATCGCCATCGGGTTAACGTAGTTAAGCATAGTGGCCTGCGGGCAGACTTCGGTCATATCCTCACAAATCTGCCATAAATGCGGGATAGTGCGCAGCGCGCGCATAATGCCGCCTGGCCCCAGCGTATCGGCAATCGTCTGCTCCAGACCATGACGTTTACACACCGCAAAATCGGTGACGGTACAGGGTTCATAACCACCAATCTGGAAAGCGACCACCACAAAATCAGCATCCTGTAATGCCGCTTTTTGATCGGTATAGCAGGTGATACGCCCGGACGCGCCCGCTGAGTCCATCAACTTACGCACCACAATGTGTGACTCTTCCAGCCGAGTAGGATTGACGTCCATCAAGGCGATATGCGCAGATTTCAGCGCATCACGATGAAAGACGTCCCCGAGGATATTTTTGACGAAAATCGTGGAACCGGCGCCGATAAAGGTAATTTTGGGTGCAGACATCATGACTCTCCAGAACATTAGTGAACACAGTCATGGTGGCACAGCGCATAGATGAAAACTTCCGACTTCCCTGGCGAGCATTCCCATAAACTCAGATCGCCTCTTTGCCCCATACTGGATCTGAGTTTATGGGACAAAATTGCACAAAAAGCAGAGTATGCGGCCCCAAAATCTCGCTATGCTCAATGATATCGGTCCGATTTGTGTCCTGATTCTCAGCCTTAATGCGCAGCAAATGACATGATTCTGATAATTCAGGAAATGGAGCAACCATGAGTACATTACCGACATCGCCTCTTCCCCCCGATCCGCACATGTGCAGCAGCGATGAAGAGCAAACCCGCAGCCCATTGTCGCTGTACTCAGAATATCAACGGATGGATATTGAGCTGCGCTCACCGCATGCTATGCCTGCCAGCCACTGGCATGGGCAGGTGGAGATTAATGTGCCGTTTGATGGCGACGTTGAGTACCTTATCAACAACGAAGTGGTGCAGATAAAACAGGGACACATTACGCTTTTCTGGGCCTGTACGCCGCATCAGCTCACGCGTCCGGGCAGTTGCCAAAGCATGGCTATCTTCAATTTACCGATGCACCTTTTCCTTTCCTGGCCGCTGGATCGCGAACTGATCAACCACGTTACCCATGGCATGGTCATCAAATCGCTGGCGTCGCAGCAGCTAAGCACCTTTGAAGTTCAACGCTGGCAACAGGAGCTGAGCAACCCGAACGAGCAAATTCGCCAGCTCGCCATTGATGAAATTGGTCTGATGCTCAAGCGGTTTAGCCTTTCCGGCTGGCAGCCAATCCTGGTCAATAAAACTTCGCGGACGCACAAAAACAGCGTTTCGCGGCACGCCCAGTTTTACGTAAGCCAGATGCTGAGTTTTATTGCCGATAACTACGATCAGGTGCTCACTATCAACGACGTCGCGGAACACGTGAAGCTCAACGCCAACTACGCGATGGGGATTTTCCAGCGCGTGATGCAACTCACCATGAAGCAGTACATCACCGCAATGCGGATCAATCACGTCCGCGCATTGCTTAGCGATACCGATAAAACCATTCTTGACGTCGCGTTGACCGCCGGATTCCGATCCAGCAGCCGTTTTTATGACACCTTCAGCAAGTTTGTCGGCATGTCGCCGCAGCAGTACCGCAAACTGAGCCAGCAGCGCCGGCAAACAATGGCTGGCTGAGCAGCCAGAAACCACCGGCGTTACTCCAGCCTACGATCCCTATCGTTCGCCGATATCAGTATCAGCCAAAAAAATATTCCCCCTGTCGATAAACAGCGGTGAAAAATCGCCAATAAGCAAACATAACTATTTGTTTAAAAACAAATTAAACACAAATCAGACTATTTATCACCCGCTTTACAGCCCATTTTGTCAGGATAATACTTGCCTGCGTCACATTCATACGGTGTGTCTGCAATCCATAAATTGCAACCTTTCCACAACCGGGTAAAAGATGATGAAAGTATTAATTGTTGAAAGTGAGTTTCTGCATCAGGACACCTGGGTCGGTAGCGCTGTCGAACGTCTGGCTGACGCGTTAAACCGCCAAAATGTTACCGTCATTAAGTCCACCTCATTCGACGATGGTTACGCAATCCTCGCCGCTAATGAAGCCATTGATTGCCTGATGTTCAGCTATCAAATGGAACAACAAGACGAGCACCTGAACGTCAGGCAATTGATCGGCAAGCTCCACGAGCGCCAGCAAAACGTTCCCGTTTTCCTGCTGGGCGATCGCGAAAAAGCCACCGCATCGCTGGATCGCGACCTGCTGGAGCTTGTCGATGAATTCGCCTGGATTATGGAAGATACCGCAGACTTTATCGCCGGACGTGCCGTTGCGGCGATGACCCGTTACCGCCAGCAGCTTCTGCCGCCACTGTTCAGCGCGCTGATGAAGTACGGCGACATCCATGAATACTCCTGGGCGGCGCCTGGTCACCAGGGCGGTGTCGGATTTACCAAAACGCCGGCGGGTCGTTTTTACCATGATTACTACGGTGAAAACTTATTCCGTAGCGACATGGGTATTGAACGCGCATCGCTCGGCTCACTGCTGGATCATACCGGCGCATTTGGCGAGAGCGAAAAATATGCCGCCCGCGTGTTTGGCGCTGACCGCTCCTGGTCCGTAGTGGTCGGGACTTCCGGCTCTAACCGCACCATCATGCAGGCTTGTATGACCGACAACGACGTCGTGGTGCTGGATCGTAACTGCCACAAATCTATCGAGCAGGGGTTGATCCTCACCGGCGCAAAACCGGTGTACATGGTGCCAAGTCGCAACCGGTACGGCATTATCGGCCCTATCTACCCGCAAGAAATGCAACCTGAAACATTGCAGAAAAAAATCAGCGAAAGCCCGCTGACCAAGGGCAAGGCCGGGCAAAAACCGTCTTACAGCGTTGTGACCAACTGTACTTATGACGGTGTTTGCTACAACGCCAAAGAGGCCCAGGACCTGCTCGCGCAAACCAGCGATCGCATCCACTTCGATGAGGCCTGGTACGGCTATGCCCGCTTTAACCCAATTTATGCCGATCACTACGCTATGCGTGGCGCGCCGGGCGATCATAACGGTCCTACCGTTTTTGCGACCCACTCGACCCACAAACTGCTGAACGCGCTCTCTCAGGCGTCTTACATTCACGTCCGTGAAGGTCGTGGGGCCGTGAACTTCTCCCGCTTTAACCAGGCGTACATGATGCACGCCACCACCTCCCCGCTGTATGCCATCTGCGCATCAAACGACGTGGCGGTCTCCATGATGGACGGCAACAGCGGTCTGTCGCTCACTCAGGAAGTGATCGACGAAGCGGTCGATTTCCGTCAGGCCATGGCGCGTTTGTACAAAGAATTTTCCGCCGAAGGCGACTGGTTCTTCAAACCGTGGAACAAAGAAGTGGTAACTGACCCGCAAACCGGCAAAACCTATGACTTTGCCGATGCGCCAACCCAACTCCTGACCACTGACCAGAATTGCTGGGTGATGCGTCCGGGTGAATCCTGGCACGGATTTAAAGACCTGCCGGATAACTGGAGCATGCTGGACCCAATCAAAGTCAGTATTCTGGCGCCGGGGATGGGCGATGATGGCGAACTGGAAGAGAGCGGCGTACCGGCAGCGCTGGTCACCGCCTGGCTTGGCCGCCACGGTATCGTGCCGACCCGTACCACCGATTTCCAGATTATGTTCCTGTTCTCAATGGGGATTACCCGTGGGAAATGGGGCACGCTGATCAATACCCTGTGCTCATTCAAACACCATTACGATGCCAATACACCGCTGACGCAGGTGATGCCAGAACTGGTTGAGGAACATCCTGACACTTACGCCAACATGGGCATTCACGATCTGGGCGACACCATGTTTGCCTGGCTGAAAGAGAATAACCCTGGCAGCCGACTCAACGCGGCCTACTCCGGCCTGCCTGTTGCTGAAATCACCCCGCGTGAAGCCTATAACGCGATAGTCAGCGATAACGTTGAGATGGTGGCCATTGAAAATCTGCCGGGTCGTATAGCTGCGAATTCCGTAATTCCTTACCCACCGGGAATTCCAATGCTGCTGTCCGGGGAAAACTTTGGCGACGCCAATAGCCCGCAGATTAGTTATCTACGTTCGTTGCAGTCCTGGGACCACCACTTCCCTGGATTTGAACATGAAACCGAAGGAACGGAAATTATTGACGGTGTATATCACGTCATGTGCGTGAAAGCATAATGTCATTTTATAGATAGTCCGATTTTTAAGGTAGACATGTCATGCTTGAGTAATTCCTGAGTATTGCTGCAAAACAATAACATTGTCATACCTTTTTGCGCGGGACCACCCCGCGCTTTTTTATACGCAAATATCACGTTTCCACTTGCGTAAAAAAAAGTGTACATAAGAAAATTCCCACCAAACATTGTAATTAATTTCAGACACGTTATTTTAATGCGGTCCTGGATTCATCATACAATTTCAATTTAGCCGATATGGTTCATCTGATGGTGAGCTACGGTGTTTTATGTTCATATTCCTGGAGTTTGGGTATGAGGGTTTGCAGCAGAGCAGCTTGTGTTGTTGTATTAACGGAGAAGGATGTTTGGTTAAGGATTAACGGTAAAGAAGCCATCAGCTTAAAAGCTAATCATATGGCGCTGGTAGCATGCGATAATAATATTATCGATTTCTCATCACTTAATAACGCACTGGTCGTACATATCAGCCGTGATATCATTAAAGACTATCTACGTTTTTTAAATAAAGACCTTTCACAGATCCCACTCTGGCAACGCAGTGCCAACCCAGTGATGACCGCCGTCTGTCTGACGCCGGATGTCTTCCGGGTGGCTGCCCAATATAGCGTAATGGACACAATGGACGAAGGTGAAAGTGTGCGCACGCGCTCGCTACTGTTCACGGTGTTATCACGCTTTCTCGGCAGCAAAAAGTTTATGTCTCTGCTCATGCATATACTACGCAGTCGTATCAGCGACAGCGTTTATCACATTATTGAGAGCGATATACATAAAGACTGGAATTTAAGCATGGTTGCCAGTTGCTTATGCCTGAGCCCCAGTTTGTTAAAGAAAAAGCTCAAAAGTGAAAATACAAGTTACAGCCAAATAATTACCACGTGTCGCATGCGTTATGCCGTCAATCAATTATTGATGGATGGCAAAAACATTTCCCAGGTCTCTCAACTGTGCGGATATAACAGTACCTCGTACTTTATTTCCGTATTCAAAGAGTTCTATGGGATGACGCCTCTGCATTATGTCAGTCAACATAGGGAGCCATCCGCTGCCTGATTTTTAATCAGTTAGCGATAAGCCATAATAATATCAGCATTAGCGATACCCCCAGTCCGCCATCATAAAATAGTCTTCTGAAGAGGTATGATAAGACGTCATTTATCCTTATCAGGAGTTACTAAATATGTCGACGGATGCTGATGCTCACAAAGTGGGCTTAATCCCCGTCACCCTTATGGTGTCGGGGAATATTATGGGTTCCGGTGTATTCCTGCTACCCGCAAACCTTGCGTCAACTGGCGGGATTGCAATCTACGGATGGTTGGTCACTATTATCGGTGCTTTGGCGCTGTCGATGGTGTACGCGAAAATGTCGTCCTTAGACTCCAGTCCCGGTGGTTCTTACGCTTATGCCCGCCGCTGTTTCGGTCCTTTTTTGGGCTACCAGACCAACGTCCTGTACTGGCTGGCTTGCTGGATTGGTAACATTGCCATGGTGGTTATTGGCGTCGGTTACCTGAGCTACTTCTTCCCCATCTTAAAAGATCCGCTGGTCCTGACGCTGACCTGCGTCGTGGTGCTGTGGATCTTCGTGTTGCTGAACATTGTCGGACCGAAAATGATCACCCGTGTACAGGCCGTCGCAACGGTACTGGCGCTGGTGCCAATTGTCGGTATTGCCGTCTTCGGCTGGTTCTGGTTCCGGGGTGAAACCTATATGGCGGCATGGAACGTCAGCGGCATGAACACCTTCGGTGCGATTCAAAGCACTCTGAACGTAACTTTGTGGTCATTTATCGGCGTGGAAAGCGCCTCCGTCGCGGCAGGTGTGGTTAAAAATCCCAAACGTAACGTGCCTATCGCCACCATGGGCGGCGTGCTGATTGCCGCCGTTTGCTATGTGCTCTCCACCACGGCGATTATGGGTATGATCCCTAACGCGGCGCTGCGTGTTTCAGCCTCCCCGTTCGGTGATGCCGCACGCATGGCGCTGGGTGACACCGCAGGGGCGATTGTCTCCTTCTGTGCCGCGGCCGGGTGCCTGGGTTCCTTGGGCGACTGGACGCTGCTTGCCGGGCAAACCGCCAAAGCGGCAGCCGATGACGGCCTGTTCCCACCGATTTTTGCCCGCGTTAACAAAGCCGGTACGCCGGTAGCCGGGTTAATTATCGTCGGCGTTCTGATGACCATCTTCCAGTTCAGCAGCATGTCGCCAAACGCTGCGAAAGAGTTTGGTCTGGTCTCTTCGGTCTCCGTTATCTTCACGCTGGTGCCGTATCTGTACACCTGCGCCGCGCTGCTGCTGCTCGGCCATGGTCACTTTGGTAAAGCGCGTCCGATGTACTTACTGGTGACCTTTATCGCTTTTGTTTACTGCATTTGGGCGGTTGTCGGTTCCGGTGCCAAAGAGGTGATGTGGTCATTCGTCACGCTGATGATCATCACCGCGCTGTATGCACTGAACTACAATCGGATCCATAAAAACCCATATCCATTGGATGCTCCGGTAAACAATAACTAACGCAAACAGTCGTCGTTGCCCGATGGTGTAAGGCCATCGGGCCAACGCCGCCCCCCGCGATTCCTGAAATCAACATTAAGAACTTAAGGTTGGCTTAATTTTACTTTGAGAGGATTTGTACCACTTAGTCGATGGAACCCCCTTAATGTTAAAGCACCTGTTTAAAAGACCCACTCTCGGGCTAATCAGCTGGCTTCTCCTGATCTCATTTTATCTTGCGACTTTCCTGAACATTGCGTTCTATAAACAAGTGCTGCAAGAACTGCCCCTGGATTCCGTGCGCAACCTGCTGGTGTTTTTGTCGATGCCGGTCGTCGCTTTCAGCGTCATGAACATTGTGCTGACGCTGGCCTCATTCCTGTGGCTTAATCGCCTGGTGGCCTGCGTTTTCATTCTGGTTGGCGCATCGGCCCAATATTTCATCATGACCTACGGCATCATCATTGACCGCTCGATGATCGCCAATATGATGGACACCACACCCGCCGAAACCTTTGCTTTGCTGACGCCGCAAATGCTCATCACGCTCGGAGTGAGCGGCATTCTCGCCGCGCTCATTGCCTGCTGGATAAGAATCAAACCGATCGCCCCGGCCATGCGCAGCGTACTGTTCCGTGGCGCGAATATTCTGATCTCCGCGCTGCTGATCGTGCTGGTCGCCGCGTTCTTCTACAAAGATTACGCCTCACTGTTTCGCAACAATAAAGAACTGGTGAAATCCCTCAGCCCATCCAACAGCATTGTGGCGACCTCTTCCTGGTATTCACACCAGAGGCTGGCCCACCTGCCGCTGGTACGCATTGGTGAAGACGCCCATCGCAATCCGTTGATGGTGAAAGAAAAGCGTAAGAACCTGACGATTGTGGTGCTCGGCGAGACCTCACGCGGCGATAACTTCTCGCTGTCAGGCTATTCGCGCCAGACCAACCCGTTGCTGGAAAAAGATGATGTGGTCTATTTCCCCCGCACCACATCCTGCGGAACGGCAACGGCAGTATCTGTCCCCTGCATGTTCTCGGGTATGCCACGCGCGCACTACGATGAAGAACTGGCGCAGCATCAGGAAGGCGTGCTCGACATTATTCAGCGGGCGGGAATTAACGTTCTGTGGAACGATAACGACGGCGGCTGCAAAGGGGCATGTGACCGGGTACCGCACCAGAATATGACTAAGCTGAACCTGCCAGGGCAGTGTATTGACGGGGAATGCTACGATGACGTGCTGTTCCACGGGCTGGAAGAGTACATTAATAACCTGCAAGGCGACGGCGTGATTGTGCTGCACACCATCGGCAGCCACGGTCCGACCTATTACAACCGCTATCCTGCGCAGTTCAAGAAATTTACGCCAACCTGTGACACCAACGAAATCCAGACGTGTTCACAGCAACAGTTGGTCAATACCTATGACAACACCATTCTTTACGTCGACTATATTGTTGATAAAGCAATCAATATACTGAAAGAGCATCAAGATAATTTCACCACCAGCCTGGTCTACCTTTCCGATCACGGTGAATCCTTAGGGGAAAATGGCATCTATTTACACGGCCTGCCATATTCGATTGCGCCAGATACGCAAAAACATGTGCCGATGCTGCTGTGGCTCTCAGAAGATTATCAGCAACGCTATCAAGTCTCTCAGACATGTTTGCAAAAACGGGCAGGCTCAGAGGACTTCTCACAGGATAATCTCTTCTCAACCCTGCTGGGATTAACAGGCGTGCAAACACAGAAATATCAGGCGGCAGATGATATTCTGCAACCCTGCCGGGGAGGCTAAACGAATGAAAATTCTGATTGTTGAAGACGATACGTTGTTATTACAGGGACTGATACTCGCCGCGCAAACAGAAGGCTATGCCTGCGACGGCGTATCAACGGCCCGTGCCGCGGAGCAGTGTCTGGAGACCGGCCATTACAGTCTGGTGGTTCTGGACCTGGGCTTACCGGATGAAGACGGCCTGCACTTCCTGAACCGCATCAGACAGAAAAAATACACCGTGCCGGTGCTTATCCTCACCGCCCGCGATACAGTGAAAGACCGAGTCAGCGGGCTGGACGTTGGCGCCGATGACTATCTGGTCAAACCGTTCGCACTGGAAGAACTGCATGCCCGCATCCGGGCGCTGCTGCGTCGTCATAACAATCAGGGTGAAAGTGAACTCATTGTCAGTAACCTGACGCTGAATATCGGTCGTCGCCA
This sequence comes from Citrobacter sp. Cb080, assembly GCF_030334745.1. Lineage (NCBI taxonomy): Bacteria > Pseudomonadati > Pseudomonadota > Gammaproteobacteria > Enterobacterales > Enterobacteriaceae > Citrobacter > Citrobacter sp. Cb080. The sequence continues at coordinate 18,795 of NZ_JAOWDG010000039.1, forward strand.
GGTGTGGATGGATGGACAAGAGGTTATCTTAACGCCGAAAGAATACGCACTCCTGTCGCGCCTGATGCTTAAAGCGGGCAGCCCGGTACACCGGGAGATCCTGTATAACGACATCTACAGCTGGGATAACGAACCGTCGACCAATACGCTGGAAGTGCACATTCACAACCTGCGGGACAAAGTGGGTAAATCACGTATCCGCACAGTCAGGGGATTTGGCTATATGCTGGTTGCCACTGAGGAAAGCTAAGTGAAGCTACTGCAATATCTAAAAAAACCGCTCCCGCTGCGTCATCGCCTGATGCTGACCATCGGTCTTATTCTGCTAGTCTTCCAGTTGATTAGCACCTTCTGGTTGTGGCACGAAAGCACCGAACAAATACAGCTATTCGAACAGGCGTTACGCGAAAATCGTAACAACGATCGCCACATCCTGCATGAAATCCGCGAGGCCATCGCCAGCCTGATCGTCCCCGGTATCTTTATGGTCAGCCTGACGCTGCTGATTTGCTACCAGGCAGTGCGACGTATTACTCGCCCGCTGGCGGATCTGCAAAAAGAGTTAGAAACGCGGGCAGCCGATAACCTTGCTCCGATTGAAGTTCACAGTTCAACCGTTGAGATCCAGGCGGTCGTCTCAGCGCTCAACGAGCTGGTGACGCGGCTGACGAGCACCATTGAAAACGAACGCTTATTTACCGCCGATGTCGCCCACGAACTGCGCACCCCACTGTCAGGCGTTCGCCTGCATCTGGAATTACTGTCCAAAACCCATAAGGTCGACGTTTCACCGTTAATTGCCCGCCTTGACCAAATGATGGACAGCGTGTCGCAACTGCTGCAACTCGCCCGCGTTGGACAGTCGTTCTCGGCCGGGAGCTACCAGCACGTCAAACTGCTGGAGGACGTGATTTTGCCCTCCTACGATGAACTCAGCACCATGCTGGACCAGCGTCAGCAGACGCTGCTCCTACCGCAAAGCACGGCGGACGTTGTCGTACGTGGCGATGCGACGCTATTACGAATGCTGCTGCGAAATCTGGTGGAGAACGCGCATCGTTACAGCCCGGAAGGCACCCATATTACGATTAGCCTGAATACAGAGCATGATGCCGTTATCGCCGTCGAAGATGAAGGCCCTGGCATTGATGAGAGTAAATGCGGGGAGCTGAGTAAAGCGTTTGTGCGTATGGACAGCCGTTTTGGCGGGATTGGGCTGGGGCTGAGCATTGTCAGTCGTATCACCCAGTTACATCACGGGCATTTCTATTTGCAAAATCGTCAGGGAACCACCGGCACTCGCGCTTGGGTGGAATTAGAGAAAGGTCAGTAAGTACTCACCCAAACGTACAAAAAGCTGCTGACGATCAGCACGCTGCACACGGTGGTCAAACTTTCATAAATGCGGTTTTTCATGACACTCTCCTCCGATACTCTGGAGGAGAGTTTGCCTGACACAGATTAAGCCAACCTTAAGTGGATATGATAAATCACATGATTACTCATCAATCCGCGGATGCTGCTGCACCAGGCGCGTACGCTTAAGCTGCAGCTCAGCAATTTCCTGATCGATATCTTCGATTTTATGCTCAATATTATCGTAGTGCTCGCCGAGGAGCTCTTTCGCTTCATGAATATCCGAAGCGGCAGGCGTAGCCCCCTTCAGCGGCTGATTAGCCGTCTCTTTCATGGTCACGCCGGTAATTAAACCTATCACCGCAATCACCATCAGATAATAAGCAGGCATCATCAGATTCTGAGAGCTTTCCACCAGCCATGCGGCCAACGTCGGTGTCAGACCGGCGACCAATACCGAGATATTAAACGCTGCGGCCAGGGCACTGTAGCGAATATGCGTCGGGAACATCGCTGGTAACGTTGACGCCATCACCCCGGTAAAGCAGTTGAGGATCACCGCCAGCATCAGCAACCCGGCGAAAATCAGGCCGATGACGTTACTGTTAATCAGAATAAATGCCGGAATAGCCAGCACAAACAGCGCAATACTGCCCATAATCACAAACGGACGGCGCCCGAAGCGGTCGCTGAGCAGACCCATCACCGGCTGCACAAACAGCATACCAATCATGATGGCGATAATAATCAGCACGCCGTGGTCTTCAGAGTAATGCAGGTTATGCGACAGGTAGCTCGGCATATAGGTGAGTAGCATGTAATAGGTGACGTTGGTGGCAATCACCAGACCAATACATGCCAGCAGACTGCGCCAGTGCCTGGTCGCAATCTCTTTAAACGACACCTTCGGACCGTCCTGCAGTCCCTGACGATCGCCCTGCTCCAGTTTATCCACGTGCTGCTGGAACGCCGGAGTCTCTTCCAGTGCATGACGCAGGTACAGGCCAATAAGCCCTAACGGTAGCGCCAGGAAGAACGGAATACGCCAGCCCCACTCAAGGAAGTTTTCTTCGCCGACGATAGTTGAGATCAGGACTACCACGCCCGCACCCAGCACAAACCCGGCAATCGAGCCGAAGTCCAGCCAGCTGCCCATAAATCCGCGCTTACGGTCTGGCGAGTACTCTGCGACAAAAATCGACGCCCCGGTATACTCTCCGCCGACCGAGAACCCCTGCGCCATTTTACACAGCAACAGCAGAATCGGCGCCCAGATACCAATCGAGGCATACGAGGGAATAAGACCGATACAGAAGGTACTTATCGACATAATCACAATAGTGATAGCGAGGATCTTCTGACGACCGTATTTATCGCCAAGCATACCGAAGAACAATCCACCAAGCGGTCGAATCAGAAAGGGAACAGAGAAGGTGGCAAGTGCAGCAACCATCTGTACGCTGGGGTCAGCCCCCGGGAAGAACACTTTACCTAATGCGTAAGCAACAAACCCATAAACACCAAAATCAAACCACTCCATCGCATTACCTAACGACGCCGCGGTAATGGCTTTTCGCAGTTTACCGTCATCAATGATGGTAACGTCGCGCAGCGTAATTGGTTTTATTTTTTTCCTTTTTAGCATACTCGTCCTCATAGACTTAGCCCTGTCACGCTACAGATCGAGTCCCTCAACGCCCCTGCGTCAAGGTCATCACCGAGCGGGGAATGCACAGACGCATTCCCTGTAACAAGCGTAGCAGGTTTACTTACACTGACGAGAAACGAGCAGTACAACCGAACCTGTTGACGCCTGATTGGGCGGTTAATGACCTCTTTACCCTAACAGTGTTTAAATTTGTGATCAACTTCACATATAGATTTCCATTTCGTCAACATGCGTAAATCAGGTCATTCTTAGTCAACTTTTTTACATGTAATGCTTGCGATTTTCTGGCAATTAAATACAAGAATAAATCGCTTTGTTGCACCAACAATCACAACAGTCACTATTATTCTGCTAGGCAAAAACCCACCTAATCTCTTCACAAAAAGATCACAGCTTTTTTAATTATCAGAGCACTCAGGAACTTTTGCTCGGAATATGTGATGAAGATAACTAAAACATCGTTTTATTTTGATTGAATCAATGTTCCCATGAATGCAAACTAATTCCAGACGCAATATCCCTGGGAGCAGCAACACGCTCAACGTATGCCGTGTTAGATTTTATAAAACAAAGAGATAGCTGTTTTCTTTGTTAAGAAACAACAGTAAACACTTGAATTTATTAATTTTTATTTCCTTGCGCGTGTATTACCTGCGACAAGAGATGAGGACGCTTATGAAAATTAAAGCCACGATTGAACGCATCCCTGGCGGAATGATGTTGATTCCTTTGTTATTAGGCGCAGTGTTAAATACGTTAGCTCCGGATACCGGCGCGTATTTCGGTTCGTTTACCAAAGGAATGATCAGCGGAACGGTGCCGATTCTGGCAGTGTGGTTTTTTTGTATCGGTGCATCTATTGATTTACGGGCAACCGGCACGGTATTACGCAAATCCGGCACACTGGTATTAACTAAAATAGCCGTGGCATGGGTAGTGGCAATGATTGCTGCTTCATTTATTCCTGATACCGGTATTCAAACCGGGTTCTTTGCCGGTCTTTCGGTACTGGCAATTGTTTCAGCGATGGACATGACCAACGGCGGTTTGTACGCCAGCCTGATGAACCAGTACGGAACCAAAGAAGAGTCTGGCGCATTTGTGTTGATGTCTCTGGAATCCGGTCCGTTAATGACCATGGTGATCCTCGGCTCCGCGGGTCTGGCTTCCTTCGAACCACACCATTTTGTCGGCGCGGTATTACCGTTCCTGATTGGTTTTGCGTTGGGTAACCTGGATCACGATCTGCGTTCCTTCTTCAGCAAAGCCACGCCGGTGCTGATCCCGTTCTTCGGCTTCGCGCTGGGCAACACGATTAACCTGAGCGTCATCGTTGATACGGGTCTGCTGGGCATCCTGCTGGGCGTCGCGGTTATCGTCATCACCGGTATTCCGCTGATTATTGCTGACCGCGTTATTGGTGGCGGGAACGGTACGGCAGGCGTAGCAGCCTCTTCTGCGGCAGGCGCTGCAGTGGCAAACCCGGTGATTATCGCCCAGATTAACCCGGCATTTGAACCGGTTGCCGCATCCGCTACGGCGCTGGTTGCCGCCAGCGTGATAGTCACCGCGATTCTGGTGCCGATTATCACCGCGCTGTATGCCAAACGTTTTAATAAAAACCCGGTCGTCAATGAGACGGCGGCTACCCCGGCAGACTCACTGCACCACTAAACCTGCCTTTATCCCACTCACCGTTCCTGCTCAATTGATGAGCGGGAACGGTGCAAAAATCTCCTCAACCATCGCATCAACCAGCCGCTTCGCCGAACACAATCTCGGCATGCCCAACGCCACATTTTGCCAACGCTGCGTCACCGACCAGCTCACCGGATGACGCTGCGCATCGCACCAGTCCCCGAGCCAGCTCAACATATCGTTGTGCTCAGCCGAGCCGCCAACAACCGGCGTGCTGAGCCAATGATGATAGTAATGACGCGTGGCGGGGGCCGCATTCACGCTGTCTGCCAGCGCCTGAGCAGCCATCGTTCGCAGGTTGTCTTTTAGCATTGACACCACATCGGCATTTGCTAACCGGCAGGCGTCACCAAAGGCTCCCCAACGCAGCTCCTCTAACGCCACAAAACAGCGTCCAGGTAACGACCAGCCGTCATACGCGCCAGCCCGCCAGCGGGTAAAAATTTGCTCGCTATGTTCGCCCGCTTGCACCGTCAGGCCGCGTTGCGTCACCGCCTTCTCTTTATAAGCGCCGCGCTGGGTAAACCAGTCAGCGAGTGAATTTATCTGCTGCAGAAGACCAGGCGTGGAGAGTCCACGCGGGTGTTCGGTTTGTTGTAAAAACATCAACCCTTCGGCGATCCGTACCAGCGCCAGATGGCCCGGATCGATCATGCCCGCCAGTTTTTCCACCAGTTTTAGACGCATCACCAGATGCTCGCTGGACACACCTGCCAACACCCATGCTCGCAGTTGCGTCTGGGATAGCACCTCCTGCGTCAGACGCGCACGCAGCCGCTGCTGCTGTTGCAGAAAACCACCGGAACGTTTGGTTTCATCTCCCTGAACCAGATCGACCATAAACTTCGGGTAGACACACTCCAGCGTCCGCCCGGGGCCTTCCAGTAACACGTTAGTCATGTGTGCTCGGTTGCAAAAAGGGTATTGATATCGTCGCGCAGCAAGCGGGAATCTTCATAAAGCCATGCCGCAGTCGTAATGCGATGCTGCAGTTGTTCGTTCAAGGCATTCACCGCAGATTCATTTTGCTGGCGCAGGGTCAGACTCTCACGCAGGCTCGCCTGTAATTGCGTCAAACACAGTGAAAAATCAGCAAAAAACGTGGCCATGCCTGCCGTAACGGAAATATCGACCTGCGCAGCTAAAGCTTTACGAATTTGTTGGCAAAACTGGGTGACATAGTGCACAAGGTTCTTATGCAGTGCGCCCATATCAATGAGATAACGCGTTTTTGTTTCGACGTACTCATTCCATCCCCAGTTGGGCTGATTCAACCAGCGAGAGAAGGTATCACGCACCACACCGCCAGTTGACGGCGCATTTTCCGCCGGAATATCCTGCTCAATGGCCTCGTTGAACAACTGGCGAGTGTTGAAGTTAAACATCGCCGCATGAAACGCCGGAAAACGGATCCGCGCACGAAAACCAGCGTGGTTCAGCTCCTCTTTCACCCGCTGCTCAATGGGGCGCATGGCGTCATTTAGCGCCCGGGACAGCGTCGACTCAAGCTGTTCAAAGCGCAGAGCTAAATCCCGGCTGATGCTTTCCTGCGCTGCCAGCAAGACAACTTCACAGGACGAGCGCATTTTATCCAGCACGATTTTCGCCTGCCCTTCATCGTGCAACACCAGCATTTCTCCGGCCATTTCTGCCGAGGAAACGCCAGCCCCCTGGCCATGTTGTGACATCATCAGGACATTTTCTTTGATAAAGAACGTGTTGATGCCGCACAGAATCTCAGTCTGTTGCTCATTGAGATAGGCCGCGGCAGCCTCCAGCGCCAGCTCGACCTCATGACTGACTTCATCACTCACCCACCCCTGACTCACTTCTAACTGCTGCATATCCTCTTCAATATGCGTGATGTTCAGCCGCAGTTTTTCATAGGCAACCGTTAACCCATGGGCGCGAAACTCCAGATATTCGTGCGCGCTTTGCGCATAGTTCAATAACTTATGCGACGCTGAGCGTAGCGCATACAGCGAAGCATTGGCGTAAGCGGCATGAATCACTTTCTGGATCGGCTGCTCAAACAGTGAATCCTCCCACAACAGATCGGCTGCATGGCGGATGTGCTCCGTATCCTCAAGATCGTTGGTGCACCAGCGTCGGCCAAGCGCCGCTTCGGCAAAATCCTGTACCCAACGTTGCACCTGGTGATCCGGCAGCCGCCCGCGAGTCATCAGCTCATGACGCGCCCTGTTCGCCAGATACCCCCACATCGAAGAAACCGGATAGATTCGCTCCGGGGCAATCCCGCCTTGCATCAGCGTGCCGGAAATTAACGCCCGCACCTGCTCTTCATCGTCACTGTTGCGGTCTTTCTGATCGAATTTGTTCACCAGCGCATACAGCGGCACTGACTTGCCGACCGCCATGATCGCGTGGCGCACTTCTTCATCGGAAATCGATTTCAGTTGGGTGTAATCCATCACCACCAGTACCGCAGAAGCCCGCGCCAGCTGTTCATTCAGCATCTTTTGCAAGTGCGGTTGCCCGGCCTCATTCGGCCCCGGCGTATCCAGCAGGGTTAATTGCCCAGGATAGCTCGCCTGACCGGCCAAATGGACAAATTCGACCTCGATAACCGGAATATGCTCAATCGCGGCATAGGCGGCAAAAGGAAAATCCACTTCCAGCGCTTTTGACAAACGCACCAGGTCATTCAGACTTTTAAGGCAATGGAAAATAGGCTGTGCGCCAAGGTAATACCGCTCAAATGCCACGCCGTTTTCAATATGCTGCAGCAGAACATTCATATCCTTATCAATTTCCAGGGTCTGCGTAAGACGCTGGCGATCGCACTCGCGCACGCGCTGCTGTAAAACCTTCATTAAGGCATCGATAGGCGTGACATGTGAAAAATGCAACACCGGCTCTTTCTGCCCCGGCGTATGGCGAATTAACGTTGGTAGCGCCGTCATGGGACGATTACGATTAGGTAAAACTTCGGTCCCCACAATCGCGTTAATCGTCGTCGATTTTCCCGCTTTCATGGTACCGACAATCGCCAGCACCATTTCCAGACGCGTAATCTTACGCAGTTCATTATTGAGCGTTGCCTGCTGGACATCCATGCCACGCACGCTGAAATGCAGAGGCTGAACCACCTGTCTGCTATGCTCTCCTTGTTTTAGCGCGACATCATCCAACGACGTCATAGGCAATTTTTGCAATTGCCTGAGATGTTCAAGCGAGAGCATCAGCAAGCGTTCCGCTTCCTGACTTAATTCATATATTGTCTGTGTGTGCATGGAAAATTCTTCCTTAACGCAAATGGCATTACTTTTATTTAGCCCAATCGTTTTATTTATAGATTTTTTGGCTTTTATAATTACGTGTAGAAATAATTAAAATCAAAACAACCAACTGATATTATTAAAATAAATTTGGCGTATAACCGCTGGCCGGATGCCTCTCACTTATGTAATAAGTAAGAAAGATAAACAGCGTAGTTCAGTTTTAAAAAATACCCGCGTAATCCCCCTACTAAAATTAAGGGGGTCAATGATATTCAATCACAATGGCTTAGGCATCCGTAAGCAACGTTACCTATGAATATCAGATATTTCGCCTCACCTTATCTTAAATACCTAAGCGTAGCAATTTCCCTTAAAAAATATTCCGCCATACTTTCATTGAGGTAAAAGCAAAGGGTCTTTACAGCAGATCATTTTGCATAATCACGCAGTAGTCCCGACAAAAGCAGGGATTTTATGTATAATTGCGGCCTTTTTCGGCAATCTGCCATTTTTGGGCGCATTTGCCCCTGCTGACTTTTGAGGAAATCCACATGTCATTACCACACTGCCCACAATGCAACTCCGAATACACTTACGAAGATAACGGCATGTTCATCTGCCCGGAATGCGCTCACGAATGGAACGATGCTGAACCGGCTCAGGACAGCGACGAACTGATCGTTAAAGATGCCAACGGCAACCTGCTGGCTGACGGCGACAGCGTTACCGTAGTGAAAGACCTGAAGGTAAAAGGTAGCTCTTCCATGTTGAAGATCGGGACCAAAGTGAAGAACATCCGTCTGGTTGAAGGCGACCACAACATCGATTGCAAAATCGATGGCTTTGGCCCAATGAAGCTGAAATCTGAGTTTGTGAAAAAGAACTGATGCAAATTGCCTGATGGCGCTACGTCAATCAGGCCGATGCCAGCTCATCTGCCAGGCGGGAAGCTCATACTTCCCGCCTGGCTTATTTTTGCAGACGATAACTACACTTAACTGGTTTCTTTTACCTGAGGTAAAGATTATGCCGTTAAGTCCCTATATCTCCTTCGCAGGCAACTGCGCTGATGCTATCGCCTACTACCAAAAAACATTAGGCGCTGAGCTACTCTACAAAATCAACTTCGGTGAAATGCCCAAACCGGCGCAGAACAGCGAAGAGGGTTGCCCTTCAGGCATGAAATTCCCCGATACCGCCATTGCCCACGCCAACCTGCGCGTTGCGGGCAGCGACATCATGATGAGCGATAGCGCCCCCGACGGAAATGCCCACTACTCTGGCTTTACACTGGTACTCGACACGCAAAACGTCGACGAAGGCAAACGCTGGTTTGATAACCTGGCAGCAAACGGAAAAATCGAAATGGACTGGCAGGAAACCTTCTGGGCTCATGGTTTCGGTAAAGTGAGCGATCGGTATGGCGTGCCGTGGATGATCAACGTCGTCAAACAGCAGCAACCTACAGAGTAATCCAACGGGAGGCCAGCCCTCCCGTACTGTCATCAAAAATCGCTCAACTCTTCATCACCAAGTAACCATCCCTTAACGAAAACGTCACATTGATCCGCCACGATGGGGCCACTTTTTAAGGGAGGCCGCATCATGCAAACGATTATTCGCGTCGAAAAACTCTCCAAGTCCTTCAATCAACATCAGGCGCTCAATGCGGTTGATCTGAACATCTGTTCCGGTGAGATGGTGGCTCTGCTTGGGCCGTCTGGCTCCGGCAAATCCACCCTTTTACGTCATTTAAGCGGTTTGATCGTCGGTGATAAATCCCCGGGTAGCCACGTCGAACTGCTGGGTCGTACCGTTCAACATGAAGGCCGCCTGGCGCGCGATATCCGCAAAAGCCGCGCCCACACCGGCTACATCTTCCAGCAGTTCAATCTGGTTAACCGCCTGACGGTACTGGAAAACGTCCTGATTGGCGCACTCGGCAGCACGCCGTTTTGGCGCACCTGTTTTAGCTGGTTTAGCCAGGAACAGAAACAGCGTGCATTACAGGCGCTGACCCGCGTTGGCATGGCGCACTTTGCATACCAGCGCGTTTCCACGCTTTCGGGCGGGCAACAGCAGCGCGTGGCGATTGCCCGCGCGCTGATGCAGCAAGCCAAAGTGATCCTTGCCGACGAGCCGATAGCCTCGCTGGACCCGGAATCCGCACGCATCGTGATGGACACCCTACGCGACATTAACCAGACCGACGGCATCACCGTGGTCGTCACGCTGCATCAGGTGGATTACGCCCTGCGCTACTGCGAACGCATTGTCGCGCTTCGTCAGGGCAACGTCTTCTTTGATGGCAGCAGTCAGCATTTTGATAACGATCGTTTTGACCATCTCTACCGCAGCATGAACCGCGTCGAAAAGAACGCGCAGGCTGCATAGTTCTAAAAAACCAGGTGTTATTGGCGCAGCCAGGCTGGCAAGTGAAATAGCCTGGAACAAAGACTAATTAAGGAAACAACATGAGCTATAAGACCGTTGCCGCGCTGGCCTTTACCAGCATGTTCAGCATCAGCACCTTGTTCAGCCCGGCGCAGGCCGAAGAGCAAGAAAAAGCGCTGAACTTTGGCATTATTTCGACCGAATCACAGCAAAACCTGAAGCCACAGTGGGAACCATTCCTGAAGGACATGGAAAAATCGTTGGGCGTGAAAGTGAACGCCTTCTTCGCCCCGGACTACGCCGGGATCATTCAGGGAATGCGTTTTAACAAAGTTGATATCGCCTGGTACGGCAACCTCTCGGCAATGGAAGCGGTAGATCGCGCTAATGGACAAGTGTTTGCCCAAACCGTCGCTGCCGACGGCTCCCCGGGATACTGGAGCGTGTTGATCGTTAACAAAGACAGTCCGATCAACAACCTGAACGATCTGATCGCCAAACGTAAGGATCTGACATTCGGCAACGGCGATCCCAACTCAACGTCAGGCTTCCTCGTCCCCGGTTACTACGTCTTCGCCAAAAACAACATCTCCGCCAGCGACTTCAAACGCACCGTTAACGCCGGACACGAAACCAACGCGCTGGCCGTCGCCAACAAACAGGTCGATGTCGCCACCAACAACACCGAAAACCTCGACAAGCTGAAAACCTCCGCGCCGGAAAAATTGAAAGAGCTGAAGGTTATCTGGAAGTCACCGCTGATCCCGGGCGATCCGATCGTCTGGCGCAAAAACCTCTCCGAAACCACCAAGGACAAGGTGTACGACTTCTTTATGAATTACGGCAAAACGCCGGAACAGAAAACCGTCCTGGAACGCCTGGGATGGGCACCGTTCCGTGCCTCCAGCGACCTACAACTGGTACCGATTCGGCAACTGGCGCTGTTTAAAGAGATGCAGGGCGTGAAGGGCAACAAAGGGTTGAACGAGGAAGAGAAAAGCAGCAAAACCTCGGCGCTGAAAGCGCAGCTCGACGACCTTGACCGTTTGACCGCCGCCCTGGGCGCCATGACCAGCGTGACTAAAGCGGTGCAGTAAACCTGATGCCCGGTGGCGTTTCGCTTACCGGGCAGACGATGTTCTGTAGGCCGGATAAGGCGTAAACGCTGCCATCCGGCGATAACCTACGCACGGAGCTAAACATGCAAACCATCACCGTCGCCCCGCCCAAACGTAGCTGGTTCTCACTGCTGAGCTGGGCCATTCTTCTCGCCGTGCTGGTGGTCTCGTGGAAAGGTGCCGAAATGGCTCCGCTCACGCTGATCCAGGATTCCGGCAATATGGCGACCTTCGCCGCCGACTTCTTTCCGCCAGACTTCAGTCAGTGGCAGGACTATCTCGGTGAAATGGCCGTCACCCTGCAAATTGCCGTCTGGGGTACCGCCCTCGCCGTTGTGCTGTCGATTCCCTTTGGCCTGATGTGCGCCGATAACCTCGTACCGTGGTGGATTTACCAGCCGATGCGTCGCCTGATGGACGCCTGCCGCGCCATCAATGAAATGGTCTTCGCCATGCTGTTCGTGGTCGCCGTGGGTTTAGGTCCGTTCGCCGGGGTAATGGCACTGTTTATCCACACCACCGGGGTGCTCTCCAAGCTGCTTTCGGAAGCGGTAGAAGCCATTGAGCCAGGTCCGGTAGAAGGCATTCGCGCCACCGGGGCCAACAAAATTGAAGAGATTCTGTACGGCGTTCTGCCACAGGTCATGCCGCTGCTTATCTCCTACTCGCTGTATCGCTTTGAATCCAACGTTCGCTCGGCCACGGTGGTCGGAATGGTGGGTGCGGGCGGTATTGGCGTGACTTTATGGGAGGCGATTCGCGGCTTTCAGTTCCAGCAAACCTGCGCCCTGATGGTGTTAATCATCGTCACCGTCAGCCTGCTGGATTTCCTTTCCCAGCGTTTGCGTAAGCACTTTATCTGATTAGCGAGGCATTGATTGCTATGCACTTGTCTACACATCCGACCAGTTATCCAACGCGTTATCAGGAAATTGCCGCGAGACTTGAGCAGGAGCTTCGTCATCATTATCGCTGCGGTGACTATCTGCCCGCCGAGCATCAGCTTGCCGCGCGCTACGAGGTAAACCGCCACACCCTGCGCCGCGCTATTGACCAGTTGGTTGAGCGTGGTTGGGTCCAGCGTCGCCAGGGCATCGGCGTACTGGTGCTGATGCGCCCATTCGATTACCCGCTTAATGCTCAGGCGCGCTTTAGCCAGAACCTGCTGGACCAGGGCAGCCATCCCACCAGCGAAAAACTGCTGGCGGTGCTGCGCCCGGCCTCCAGCCACATTGCCGATGCGCTCAGCATTAACGAGGGCGATAACGTGATTCATCTGCGCACCCTGCGTCGGGTAAACGGTATCGCATTGTGCCAGATCGACCACTATTTTTCCGACCTCACGCTATGGCCGCTGCTGCAGGGCTTTAACAACGGCTCACTGCACGACTACCTGCGCGAACAGTCCGGTCTGACGCTCCTGCGCACACAAACGCGCATCAGCGCCCGCCGCGCACAGGCTAAAGAGAGCAAAGTGCTGGAAATCCCCAATATGGCGCCGCTGCTGTGCGTGCGCACCCTGAACCACCGTGAAGGCGAAGAACACGCGGCGGAATACTCCGTCAGCCTGACCCGCGCCGACATGATTGAATTCACTATGGAGCACTGAATGCATTTCGATACCGCTACCCGCCAGCGCTGGATGCGCGCGCTGGCTTACAGCAATGCCGATGCCCTGAACACCCGCATCCACGCGCTCAAACTGACGCCAGACTATGAACTTATCCGCGCACCGGAAAGCGGACTGATGCAGCTCCAGGCTCGCATGGGCGGCACCGGCAACCGCTTCTTTGCCGGTGATACCACGCTTACCCGCGCAGTGGTACGCCTGAAGAGCGGCACGCTGGGCTACAGCTACCTGCTGGGACGCAACAAACAACACGCCGAGCAGTGCGCGGTCATTGACGCGCTGCTGCAGGAACAAACGCATTTCCAGAGCCTAATGGAAACCTTAATTGCCCCGCTGGAAGCGGAACGCGATGCGCTGATTAGCGCACGCCGTGCCGAAGTCAACGCCAGCCGGGTCGACTTCTTCACGCTGGTACGCGGAGATAATGCATGACCTTACAAACCGCTTTTAATTTACCCGTTCAGGATGCTCAGCAGAGCTTTCGTCGCCTGCTGAAGGCCATGAGTGAGCCGGGCGTGATCGTCGCCCTGCATCAACTGAAACACGGCTGGCAGCCACTGGGCCTGGCAACCACCAGCGTGCTACTGACCCTGGTCGATGGCGACACGCCGGTCTGGCTTGCGCCGTCGATGGATAACGATATCGCCCGGCAGAATCTGCGTTTTCACACCAACGCGCCGCTGGTGGATCAGCCGCAGTTGGCGGCCTTTGCCGTCGCCGACGAACGCATCAGCAGCGAACAGCTTAACGCCCTCTCCGCTGGTTCCGCCGTCGCGCCAGAAACCAGCGCCACGCTGATTGTGCAGGTCTCTGGCTTAAGCGGTGGACGCATGCTGCGTCTGACCGGCGCCGGTATCGCTGAAGAGCGCATGATCGCGCCACAGCTACCGGAATGCCTGATTCACGAACTCACCGAACGCCCGCATCCGTTCCCGCTGGGGGTCGACCTGATCCTCACCTGCGGCGAACGCCTGCTGGCTATTCCGCGAACTACCCATGTGGAGGTGTGCTGATGTACGTCGCCGTCAAAGGGGGCGAAAAGGCGATAGCCAACGCCCACGCCCTGCAGGAAAACCGACGCCGGGGCAATGAGACCATTGCTGAACTGAGCGTGGCGCAAATCGAACAACAGATGAACCTGGCCGTCGACCGGGTGATGACCGAAGGCGGTATCGCCGACCGCGAACTGGCCGCGCTGGCGCTGAAGCAGGCCAGCGGCGATAACGTCGAAGCCATCTTTTTGCTCCGCGCCTACCGCACTACGCTGGCAAAGGTGGCGGTCAGCGAGCCGGTTAACAGTGCAGAAATGCGCCTTGAGCGCCGAATCTCTGCGGTCTACAAGGATATTCCCGGCGGGCAGTTGTTAGGTCCCACTTATGACTACACCCATCGCCTGCTGGATTTTACCCTGCTGGCCAATGGCGAAACGCCACCCCTGCGCAGCGCAGACGACGCGCAGGACGCCTCTCCGCACGTCTTTTCCCTGCTGGCCAACCAGGGACTGGCAAAGCGTGAAGAGGATGATGGTGCCACGCCCGACGACATTACCCGCACGCCACCGGTTTACCCCTGTTCACGCGCTTCACGCCTGCAACAATTGATGCGCGGCGATGAGGGATATCTGCTGGCGCTGGCCTACTCCACCCAACGCGGCTACGGGCGCAATCACCCGTTTGCCGCCGAAATTCGCAGCGGCTATGTGGCACTGGAAACCGTACCGGAAGAGCTGGGATTTGCGGTGAACGTCGGTGAACTGCTGATGACCGAATGTGAAATGGTCAACGGTTTTGTCGCGCCAGAAAACGAATCCCCCCATTTTACCCGCGGCTACGGGCTGGTGTTCGGCATGAGCGAACGTAAAGCGATGGCGATGGCGCTGGTGGACCGCGCCCTACAGGCAGCCGAATACGATGAATCGGTCACGGGACCGGCGCAGGACGAAGAGTTCGTGCTGGCGCATGCGGATAACGTCGAGGCGGCGGGTTTTGTTTCGCACCTCAAACTTCCCCATTACGTCGATTTCCAGGCCGAGCTGGAACTGCTCAAACGCCTGCAACAGGAGGCCACCCGTGACCACTAACCTCTCCGGCTACAACTTTGCGTATCTTGATGAGCAGACCAAACGCATGATTCGCCGCGCGATTCTGAAAGCGGTGGCGATCCCCGGTTACCAGGTACCGTTTGGCGGACGTGAAATGCCGATGCCCTACGGCTGGGGAACCGGCGGTATTCAGCTCACCGCCAGCGTGATTGGCGAGCCGGACGTGCTGAAGGTAATTGACCAGGGCGCGGATGACACCACTAACGCCGTGTCGATTCGCAACTTCTTTAAACGCGTGACTGGGGTGAACACCACCGAGCGCACGGAAGACGCGACGCTGATCCAGACCCGCCACCGCATCCCGGAAACGCCGCTGGTGGAAGACCAGATCATTATCTTTCAGGTCCCGATCCCCGAGCCGTTGCGCTTTATCGAGCCGCGCGAAACGGAAACCCGCACCATGCACGCGCTGGAAGAGTACGGCATCATGCAGGTGAAACTGTATGAAGATATCGCCCGCTTCGGCCATATCGCCACCACTTACGCCTATCCGGTGAAGGTTAACGACCGCTACGTCATGGACCCGTCGCCAATTCCAAAATTCGACAATCCGAAGATGGACATGATGCCGGCCCTGCAACTGTTTGGCGCAGGCCGCGAAAAACGCATCTATGCCGTTCCACCTTACACCCGCGTGGAAAGCCTCGATTTCGACGATCACCCGTTTACCGTGCAGAGCTGGGATGAGCCTTGCGCCATCTGTGGCTCAACCCACAGCTATCTCGATGAAGTGGTGCTCGATGACACCGGCAAACGCATGTTTGTCTGCTCCGACACCGACTACTGCCGCCAACAGAGTGAGGCCCTCAGCAAATGACGCAACCGCTGCTTTCAGTCAACAACCTGACCCATCTCTACGCGCCGGGCAAGGGCTTCAGCGATGTCTCTTTTGACCTGTGGCCTGGCGAAGTGCTGGGTATCGTCGGCGAGTCCGGTTCCGGCAAAACCACGCTGCTGAAATCGATCTCTTCACGGCTAACGCCGCAGAGCGGTGAGATTTTGTATCAGAACCGTTCGCTGTACGGCATGAACGAGGCCGACCGTCGCCGTCTGCTGCGCACCGAATGGGGCGTGGTGCATCAGCATCCGCTGGATGGCCTGCGCCGTCAGGTCTCCGCTGGCGGCAATATCGGCGAACGCCTGATGGCCACCGGGGCGCGCCACTACGGCGACATCCGTGCCACCGCGCAGCGTTGGCTGGAGGAAGTGGAGATCCCGGCCTCGCGTATCGACGACCTGCCAACCACCTTTTCCGGCGGCATGCAGCAGCGACTGCAGATCGCCCGCAACCTCGTCACCCATCCCAAACTGGTGTTTATGGACGAGCCCACCGGCGGTCTGGACGTTTCCGTACAGGCCAAACTGCTGGACCTGCTGCGCGGCCTGGTGGTGGAACTGGATCTGGCAGTGGTTATTGTCACCCACGATCTGGGCGTAGCGCGCCTGCTGGCCGACCGTTTGCTGGTGATGAAGCAGGGTCAGGTGGTGGAAAGTGGGTTAACCGACCGCGTACTCGACGATCCGCATCATCCGTATACCCAGTTGCTGGTGTCATCTGTTTTGCAAAACTGATTTTGTCTTGCCGGGTGGCGCTTCGCGACCCGGCCTACGGATCGGCATCGGTTGTAGGCCTGATAAGCGAAGCGCCATCAGGCAATCGAACGCAAAAATGCTTAAAGAGGCTAAAAATGAACGCGATCCGCGTTGAAAACGTCAGTAAAACCTTTGTACTGCATCAGCAAAACGGCGTGCGTCTGCCAGTGCTGCAAGACGCCACGCTGGAAGTTAAAAACGGCGAATGCGTGGTGCTGCACGGTCACTCTGGCAGCGGCAAATCCACGTTGCTGCGTTCGCTGTACGCCAACTACCTGCCGGATGAAGGACACATCCACATCCGCCACAGCGACGAATGGGTCGATCTGGTGCAGGCTCCGGCGCGTAAAGTGCTGGAAGTTCGCCGTTCAACCATCGGCTGGGTAAGCCAGTTCCTGCGCGTGATCCCAAGGATTTCTGCGCTGGATGTGGTGATGCAGCCGCTGCTGGATCTCGGCGTGTCGCGCGAGGAGTGCGCAGCCAAAGCGGCTAACCTGCTTACCCGCCTGAACGTGCCGGAGCGGCTGTGGCATCTGGCGCCGTCGACGTTTTCCGGGGGCGAACAGCAGCGCGTCAATATCGCCCGAGGGTTTATCGTCGATTACCCGATTCTACTCCTCGATGAGCCCACCGCCTCGCTGGACGCCAAAAACAGCGCCGCCGTCGTCGCATTGATTGAAGAAGCGAAAGCCCGCGGCGCGGCAATTGTCGGCATTTTTCACGATCAAACCGTGCGCGACCGCGTCGCGGATCGCCTGCACCTGATGGGAACAACAGCATGATTATCAATAATGTAAAGCTGGTGCTGGAAGATGAAGTGGTGCAAGGATCGCTGGAAATTGAGGGCGGAACGATCCGCGCCTTTGCCGAAAGTCAGAGCCAACTGGCCCAAGCGATGGACGGAGAAGGCGGCTGGCTGCTGCCAGGGCTTATCGAGCTGCATACCGACAATCTCGACAAGTTTTTCACCCCGCGCCCGAAGGTAGACTGGCCCGCCCACTCGGCGATGAGCAGCCACGACGCGCTGATGGTCGCCAGCGGCATTACCACCGTGCTGGACGCGGTGGCGATTGGCGATGTGCGCGACGGTGGCGACCGCCTGGAAAATCTCGAGAAGATGATCAACGCGGTGGAAGAGACGCAAAAGCGCGGGGTCAATCGCGCCGAGCACCGCCTGCATTTGCGCTGCGAGCTGCCGCATCACACCACCCTACCGCTGTTTGAAAAACTGGTCAGTCGTGAGCCGGTGACGCTGGTATCGCTGATGGACCACTCCCCCGGCCAGCGTCAGTTTGCCAATCGCGAGAAGTACCGCGAGTACTATCAGGGCAAGTATTCACTTACCGACGAGCAAATGGCCCGCTACGAAGAAGAACAGTTAGCTCTGGCTGCACGTTGGTCGCAACCCAACCGCACGGCGATTGCTCAGATGTGTCGTGAGCGCCAGATAGCGCTGGCGAGCCATGACGATGCCACCTGCGATCATGTGCTGGAATCGCATCAACTTGGCAGCGTGATCGCCGAATTTCCTACTACCTTTGCCGCCGCAGAGGCCTCGCGCCAGCATGGCATGAACGTGCTGATGGGCGCGCCCAACATCGTGCGCGGCGGTTCTCACTCCGGCAACGTTGCAGCGCATAAGCTGGCTGAGCTGGGGCTGCTGGATATTCTCTCCTCCGACTACTACCCCGCCAGCCTGCTCGATGCGGCATTCCGCGTGGCAGACGATGACGCCAACCGCTTTACGCTGCCGCAGGCCATTCGTCTGGTGACCCGCAATCCGGCGCGGGCATTAAATCTCGACGATCGTGGCGTTGTAGCCGAAGGTAAACGCGCGGATCTGGTGCTGGCGCATCGCAAAGGCGATCACATCCATATCGACCACGTCTGGCGTCAGGGCAAAAGGGTATTCTGACTATGGGGAAACTGATCTGGCTGATGGGGCCGTCCGGCTCCGGTAAGGACAGTCTACTGGCAGAACTTCGCCAGCAGGAACCTGCGCAACTGCTGGTGGCGCACCGTTACATCACCCGCGCCGCCAACGCAGGGAATGAAAACCATATTGCCCTCAGCGAACCAGAGTTTTTTACCCGCGCCGGGCAGAACCTGCTGGCGCTGAGCTGGCACGCCAACGGCTTCTATTACGGCGTCGGCGTAGAGATTGACCTCTGGCTGCACGCCGGTTTTGATGTGGTGGTCAACGGCTCGCGCGCGCATCTGCCCCAGGCGCAGGCCCGTTACGGCGCTTCTTTACTTCCCATTTGCTTACAGGTTTCCCCGGCCATTTTACGCCAGCGCCTGCAGGCACGTGGACGGGAGAGCGAAACGGAAATCGCTGCCCGCCTTGAACGCGCGGCGCGCTACACGCCGTATGACTGCCACGTCCTGAACAATGATGGAAGTTTGCTACAGTCTGTCGATACACTGCTCACCCTGATGGGACGCAAGGAGAAGAAACATGTCTGTCTGTGAATTACGCCGCGCCACGCTATACGATACCGATGCGGTTTACGCGCTTATCTGTGAGTTGAAACAGGGCCAATTCGACCTGCAGGCCTTTAGCGCCGGCTACGCCGCAAATCTGCAAGATCCCAATATGCACTACCAGCTGGCGCTGCTCGACGGACAGGTCGTCGGCTTGATCGGTCTGCACCTGCAGTTTCATCTGCACCACGCCAACTGGATTGGCGAGATCCAGGAACTGGTGGTGATGCCACAGGCGCGAGGACTAAAAGTGGGTAGTCAGTTACTGACCTGGGCTGAAGCCACCGCGCGCGAAGCGGGCGCAGAAATAACCGAGCTTTCTACCAGTACCCAACGCCTTGACGCGCACCGCTTTTACCAGCGCGAAGGCTATACCATGAGCCATTTTCGCTTCACCAAACCGTTGTAGGGGGAGCCATGAGTCTGACCATTACGCTGACGGGAACCGGCGGCGCGCAACTGGTGCCGGCATTTGGCTGTGACTGTGCGGCCTGCCAACGAGCACGCTTACAGGCGCAATACCGTCGACGCCCTTGTAGCGGGGTGGTCAAATTTAACAATGCGCTGACGCTGCTGGACGCGGGGATCCCGCATCTGATGGACGACTGGCCAGCAGGCAGCTTCCAGCAGTTTCTGCTCACCCACTACCATATGGATCACGTGCAGGAGCTGTTTCCGCTGCGCTGGGGCGTGGGGGCGACTATCCCGGTGTACGGTCCGCCGGATGAACAGGGATGCGACGATCTGTTTAAGCACCCTGGCATCCTCGATTTTAGCCATACCGTCGCGCCATTCGTGGTGTTTAACCTGCAAGGGTTGCAGGTGACGCCACTCCCGCTCAACCATTCAAAGCTGACGTTTGGCTATCTGCTGGAGACCGCGCACAGCCGCGTGGCGTGGCTCTCCGATACCGCCGGACTTCCCGACAAGACGCTGAAGTTTCTCCACAATAACCAGCCTCAGGTGATTATCATCGACTGCAGCCACGCCCCGCACACCGAGCCGCCGCGCAATCACAGCGATGTAAATACCGTTATCGCCTTGAACGAGGTTATCCGCTGCCCACGGGTGATCCTGACACATATCAGTCATCAGTTTGATTTGTGGATGATGGAGAATCCGCTACCGACAGGGCTTGAAGCCGGGTATGACGGAATGGAGATTGTGCTGAGGTAGGTTTACATCGCACTAAAACACTTGTTAACAGGTCTCTGCTCCCTATAACCTTGCCAGCGAAAGATTGCGCTAACGATCATAATCTTCTTCCATTCTGCGCTCTTCGTCTTCTAACTGACGCCGTTCCTGATCGAGCTGGCGCTGGCGGTCATCCAGTTGGCGGCGGCGGTCTTCAAACTGGCGGCGGCGATTATCATACTGCCTGCGACGATCGTCACTCATCTGTCGCTGCCAGCTTTCATCACGAGAGTCGTCATAATCCCGCCCGCTGTCCGGTTTGTATGCGTCGTTAATTGCCTGCTGAATATTGCCGATGGCGTCATCGATAATATCCGCCTGCGCCGATACGGTGGTCATCATCAGCAGAGTGAAAAGTAAGAATGTCGCGGAGCGTTGCATAAAACTAGCCTCATCAAGAAACTCGCCCCACGGTAATCAAAGCGTATTTGCGCGGGTAGCGGAGGAATCTCAATTACGCGAATGCCGCAGCGCCTGCGCCAGTTCTCCCCGGGTGAAGGGCTTACGCAATAACGCCACATCTGGCAGCGCCGGGTTATGCGCCGGACGTAAATCCTGGCCGCTAATCAGCAGGATGTTCAGTTGTGGATAATGTGCCAGCGCATGATTAATCACATCCACACCGCTTAAACCGCCGGGCAGCATTAAGTCGCTGATAAAAATATCAATCTCGGATGAAGCCGCCAGCATATGCATAGCCTGTTCGCCGTTGGCGGCCTCTAACGTCAGGTAGCCCAGCAGGTGTAATTGCTCACATAACGTCTGGCGCACATCGGCTTCATCTTCGAGAACCAGCACCAGTTTTTCACCGCGAGTCGGGGTGTGCTGTGCGATTGTCTCCACCGGTGTCTGCACCGGCACAACCGCGCGAGGAAGCTGCAATCTGACCGTCGTTCCCTGCCCAGGTGCGCTTTCAATCTCCACGCGGCCACCGGACTGGCGCACAAAACCGTAGACCATAGACAGCCCCAGCCCACTGCCGCTGCCGGTCTGTTTGGTGGTGAAAAACGGCTCGAAGACCTGAGCTTTCACCTCCTGCGACATCCCGCTTCCCTGGTCGGCAACTTCCAGCATCACCATATCCTGCTTACGCCCATCGCTGCGCGTGACCCGCTGATTCCAGGTACGGATTTTAATCGTGCCCGCCTGCCCGTCCATGGCGTCACGGGCATTCATCACCAGATTAATAATGGCGTTCTCCAGTTGGCTGACATCAATCCACGCGGGCCAGGCGGGAGACTGGGCTTCAATCTCCAGCGTCAACGTAGCCGGAAGAGAGTGGCGCATCAGTTCGCCCAAATTTTCCAGCAGCGTTTTCAGCTCCACCGCATGGGGATGCAACGACTGTTTGCGCGAAAAGGCCAGCAGCCGCTGGGTAAGGAGCGCCCCGCGCTCGGCGGCTTTTAGCGCCCGATTGACCCGTGGCGCGTCAGGAGAGTCTGGGTTCACCAGATCCAGGCTGCCAATAATGACCGCCAGCAGGTTATTGAAATCATGCGCCAATCCGCCCGTCAGTTGCCCTACCGCCTTCAGTTTCTGACTGTGCAATAGCGCTTCCTCCAGCCCCTGGCGCTCGGTGCGGTCGATTTCCATCTGGCTGGTTTTTTCTTTTAGCAGTCGGGTGGTGTGCTCCAGCGATGCCGTATTACGGGCGAAGACGCTAAAGGCGCGGGCCAGTTCGCCCAGCTCATCGCGCCGCTGTAGGGCCGGGACGCTAACGTCCGATTCACCATGCGCCAGCCGGGTCATCGCCCGCGAAATGGCCGTCAGGTTAGAACCGAGGTTACGGTAGATATACCAGCCGGCAAAACCGGTGATCACCACCGCCAACAGCGCAAACACCAAAATAAACAACGCGCCGGATTGCAGTTCCTGATGGCTTTGCGCCACCCGCTGTTCGGAGATCAGCGCCACCTGCGAAGCATACCGGTTGATATCGCTGTTGAGGATCGCCACCAGCGCTTTGATATGAAACATATACCAGTTGATCGCCAAATCACTCTGCTCAAGCGCAGAAGAGAGCGGCTCCAGCTTATGCAACTCCTGGTTGAAGTCGGTGAGGATGTTGGTAATCAGCGGATTGCTATTTTGCACAGGCAGCGCGGGCATCACGCCGTCCAGTTGTTTCACCACCGAACGCGGCGTGGGTGTTTCAATGGCGGCAACAATTAAGCGGTCTATCTGCCCCAGCAGCACGTCATCCTGCGCGCCGGTCAGCTTTTGCAGATGACGTAAATAACTTTGATTCTGATACAGCGAACTGAGCAGGGCGTTACGTTCCAGATGTCGCCGTTGCCCGCGCTGCAGCATACCTTCCACGCTGCTTTGTAGCTCCTGGCTGCGCTGGATAATACGCTCGACCAGCGCCGGCTCCTGCTGCGCCAACGGCGCGGTAGCCAGCTGTTCCAGCGAATGCTTCAGCGCCCGTTGCGTCTCCTGCAGCCGCTCCGCTTCACCTTTGTATTCCAGCGCGCCGACCACCTGCGACAGCCGCACCGCCGCCGTCGCCACGTTCGCCGTATCCCGGGCCAGGTTCATGCTGCCGGTCATGTCGTCAACGGTTTGCTGCTGTACCTGTTCCTGGATTTGACTGGCATGCTGAAACCCCAGCACCGCCACACCGCTTACCATCAGCGTGACCGTCACCACCAGCAGATTGAAGAACAGCAATCGTCCGCGCGCACTGGCGAAAAAGTGACGTCCTGGTTGCGGCATATCACGCTCCGTGAAGAAAAATCGCAATATGACAAATATGAACGGCTTCTGACATTTTGCATTTACATTCCTGTGATGGACTGCTGATATCGGCCACCCCACAGGAGATCCGCTATGAGCAGGACACCGGTTCTGGAGATGCGCAACATTGCCAAAGCGTTTGGTAAATTTTACGCGCTGAAAGGGGTCGATTTAACGGTCTGGCCGGGTGAGATTCATGCCCTGATGGGTGAGAACGGCGCGGGGAAAAGTACCCTGATGAAGATCCTCGCGGGCGCGTATACCGCCACCAGCGGTGAGATCCTGATCGACGGTCAGCCGTTTCACATTCGCGGGCCAAAAGACGCGCTCAGCGCAGGCATCACGCTGATTTACCAGGAGATGCAGCTCGCGCCGAACCTGACGGTGGCGGAAAATATCTTTCTTGGCAGCGAGCTGTCGCGCGGCGGTCTGGTCCAACGTAAAGAGATGGTGATGCAGTCGCAAAAAGTCATCGACCGGCTCGGCGCCCAGTTTAAGGCCAGCGATCGCGTGATGACGTTGACCATCGCCGAACAGCAGCAGGTGGAAATCGCCCGCGCCCTGCACCGTAACAGCCGCATTCTGGTGATGGATGAACCCACTGCCGCCCTCTCCTCACGTGAAACCCACCGCTTGTTTGAACTGATCATGCGCCTGCGCGATGAGGGGATGGCGATTATCTACATTAGCCACCGCATGGCGGAGGTGTATGAACTCTCGGACCGCGTCAGCGTTCTGCGCGACGGGCAATATGTAGGCAGCCTGACCCGAGACAAACTCAACGCCTCTGAGCTGGTGCGCATGATGGTGGGCCGACCGTTAAGCGATTTGTTCAACAAAGAGCGCGATATTCCCTTAGGTAAAGCGCGCCTCAACGTCCACCACCTGACCGACGGCCATAAAGTCCAGCCGTGCAGTTTACTGGTGCGCTCCGGGGAGATCGTCGGCCTTGCCGGGTTAGTCGGCGCCGGGCGTTCTGAACTGGCTCAGCTGATTTTTGGCGTGCGTAAAGCCATCGGCGGCATGATTGAAGTAGACGGTGAACCGGTGGTGATCCACTCCCCTCGCGAAGCGATTGACCACGGCATTGGCTTTCTGACGGAAAACCGCAAAGAGCAGGGATTGTTTTTAGAGCTGGCGGCAGCAGAGAACATCACCATGGCGACGCTGGAACGTGACGCCAACTGGGGCATGCTCGATCGCAAAAAGGCGCAGGCTATTTCCGATGACGCCATCCAATTGCTCAACATCCGCGTTCCGCACGCCCAGGTACGCGCGGGCGGGCTGTCCGGCGGTAATCAGCAAAAGCTGCTGATTTCTCGCTGGGTCGCGATCGGCCCACGCATTTTGATCCTCGATGAACCCACGCGCGGCGTAGACGTTGGCGCCAAAAGCGAGATCTACCGGATCATGAACGACATGGCGCGCAAAGGCGTGGCGATCCTGATGATCTCCAGCGAATTGCCGGAAGTTGTCGGTATGAGCGATCGCGTGTACGTCATGCGGGAAGGCAGCATTGCCGGTGAGCTGAACGGGCAAAGTATTACCCAGGAAAATATTATGACGCTGGCAACCGGCGTGAACGACTCCCATCACCAGGCGGTGTCCCATGAATAATCCAACCACTCCCCAGCAGGTGGCGAAATCCGCCTCCGCGAAAAAATTGCTGATGAGCGATCTGATGCAAACGGTCGGCATCTTGCCGATTCTCATCCTGATAGTGGCGGTGTTTGGCTTTATCGCGCCAAACTTTTTTACCGAAAGCAACCTGTTGAATATAACCCGCCAGGCGTCGATCAACATCGTGCTGGCGGCTGGCATGACCTTCATTATTTTGACCGGCGGGATCGACCTCTCGGTTGGCTCGATTCTCGGCACCACCGCCGTCGCGGCTATGGTCGTTTCGCTGATCCCTGAGTTTGCCATGCTGTCGATTCCGGCGGCGCTGATGCTCGGTCTGGTGCTGGGGTTGTTTAACGGCGCGCTGGTTGCTTTTGCCGGACTGCCACCGTTTATCGTCACGCTTGGAACGTATACGGCGCTGCGCGGCGCGGCCTATCTGCTGGCCGACGGCACGACGGTGATCAATTCCAATATCAGCTTTGAGTGGATCGGTAACAACTATCTTGGCCCGGTTCCGTGGCTAGTGGTCATTGCGCTGGCGGTGGTGGTGATGTGCTGGTTCATTCTTAGGCGCACCACACTCGGCGTTCATATTTATGCGGTCGGCGGCAATATGCAGGCCGCTCGTTTAACCGGTATCAAAGTGTGGCTGGTGCTGCTGTTCGTCTACGGCATGAGCGGTGTGCTCTCAGGTCTTGGCGGGGTGATGAGCGCCTCGCGGCTATACAGCGCCAACGGCAACTTAGGCATGGGTTACGAGCTGGACGCCATCGCGGCGGTGATCCTCGGCGGTACCAGCTTTGTTGGGGGGATCGGTACCATCACCGGCACGCTGGTAGGGGCGTTGATTATCGCCACGCTCAATAACGGCATGACGCTGATGGGCGTCTCCTATTTCTGGCAACTGGTGATCAAAGGGGCGGTGATCATCATAGCGGTACTGATCGACAAATACCGTACCCGACACCATCAAAGTGCATAACAACAACATCTTACTTCGAGGAATACAGCATGAGATTGAAGCCCTTAGTCACCGCGCTCTGTGCTGGCGCACTGCTTGCTGCAGCTCCGTTTGTGCAGGCAAAAGAACTGAAATCGATCGGCGTTACGGTGGGCGATCTGGCCAACCCGTTCTTCGTGCAGATCACCAAAGGCGCGGAGCTGGAAGCACGCAAACTGGCGGGTGATAGCGTTAAAGTGACGCTGGTTTCCAGCGGCTACGATCTGGGACAACAGGTGTCGCAAATCGACAACTTTATTGCCGCCAAGGTCGACATGATTATTCTTAACGCCGCCGACTCCAAAGGCATCGGCCCAGCGGTAAAACGCGCGAAAGACGCAGGGATTGTGGTGGTTGCCGTTGACGTAGCGGCGGAAGGCGCAGATGCGACCATTACCTCCGATAACACCCAGGCGGGTGAAATGGCCTGTAAATACATTACCGACCGTCTGAAAGGGAAAGGCAACGTCGTCATTATCAACGGGCCGCCGGTTTCCGCCGTCCAGAACCGCGTCGAAGGCTGCCAGACCGAGTTTAAACGCCACCCGGATATCAAGGTGCTGTCGTATAACCAAAACGCCAAAGGCAGTCGCGAAGGCGGACTGGAGATCATGACCGCGCTGCTGGCGGCGAATCCGAAGATCGACGGCGTATTCGCCATTAACGATCCTACAGCGATCGGTGCCGATCTGGCGGCAAAACAGGCACAACGTAGCGAATTCTTTATTGTCGGCGTAGACGGATCGCCAGACGCTGAAGAAGCGTTGAAGCGGGAAAACTCACTATTTGTGGCGACGCCTGCACAAGATCCGCAGGTGATGGCTGCCAAAGCGGTCGAAATCGGCTATGACATATTGCAGGGGAAACCCGCCCCGAAAGAGCCCGTACTGATCCCGGTGACGATGATCGATAAAAACAACGTCGGCAGCTATAAGGGTTGGACGGTGAAATAACCCCTTAACCGACTGATGCTCTCCTGCCGCAAAGAGAGTAAAAGAAGTATGAGCGCCCGTCAGGGCGCTTACCTCATAAAAACTGAGAGTAATAAATATCCATTTCCCGCTCTATATTTTGACTCACTATCAAAGAATAAATCATAATTGCCGTATAAATAACCAGAATGCCGATAACTAAAGGAGTAAACGTATACCAGGGATGATTATTGAACATTTCCGTTGGCACGAGACTTACAAACCCTATACCCCATAAAATAATTGCGCAAACAATTATGATTTTCCAATAATTCCCGAAATCGAGCTTACCAAGTGCAGGCCAACATCCTGGATATTTAGCAGTTATTATTCCGGTTTGAATCGTGCCTGCGGATGCACTGGCGAATAACTGATGTCCTTGACCATATTTTGCAGCATCCGCAGCCAACGCCAATACAACCCAACGCTGAACCTCTGTGCTTTGCCCAGTAACGGCTTCCAGTTCATATCGACTATCGGCCAAAATGTTCACTTTTGCGTTTTCCACCCCACTAAACATTACGAATTTTGACTGTTTATCCAGTGAGTTGAACCACATCTTTTTAATTTTACTCACATCCACTTGTTGAGCAGATAAATATGCACTTACGATTTCATCAAGATAATATGGAGTACTGTCCATCATACGCAATAAATATAAAGGTGTGTCTTTATCTTCAAGCAATTTTGCATTGGTAAAAATAAAGGCATTAGCACTTTCGAAAAAATCAGAATTATTTTTATTGTGCAATTCAACTGTAATAACCAGGTTGTTTTCAGAAATATTTAGGCCAACCCAACCATTGATTAATGAATAATCCGGACAATCATGAAGAATATTAACGTCTCCGACCTTATTGCTGGAGATGCCCAGACTTGCGAGTACCGCCCTGAAACTATTGCCGATAGTGTCATCCGCACCCTTAACATACAACCAGGTATTAAACGGACGATACTCTTTGACAAGAGAATTCTTGAGTGGTTCTATCAACCGGCTTAGCACTTTATCAACTCTGGCGTCATCCATTGAATCAACTTCGATATCAATTCGTAACGGCGTTGCAGAACCTGCTGGCGCTTCCCCTTCTAGTTTCTGAATTTTTAATGCCAGTTCAGGCACCGGGAGAATTGATGAATAGTCTAAAAGAGGCAATGCCTGTATTGCCCAGTTTTTCCACTTATACATACCATACTGCTCAAGGTAACCCGCATAATAAAACGGAAAAGATATTATACCGTGAATGATTATCACCACACACCAGATTACTAACACTATTAGGGAAGGTGCGAACAAGTTCCTGATATGAGATCATCATATTCATCCGGAGCGCATCCCAGAGGGACATCATGAGCCATCAACTCACCTTCGCCGATAGTGAATTCAGCACTAAGCGCCGTCAGACCCGAAAAGAGATTTTCCTCTCCCGCATGGAGCAGATTCTGCCATGGCAGAATATGACCGCTGTCATCGAGCCGTTTTATCCCAAGGCGGGCAATGGCCGACGGCCCTATCCGCTGGAGACCATGCTGCGTATTCACTGCATGCAGCATTGGTACAACCTGAGCGACGGTGCCATGGAAGATGCCCTGTACGAAATCGCCTCCATGCGCCTGTTTGCCCGATTATCCCTGGATAGCGCCCTGCCGGATCGCACCACCATCATGAATTTCCGCCACCTGCTCGAGCAGCATCAACTGGCCCGTCAATTGTTCAAGACCATCAATCGCTGGCTGGCCGAAGCAGGCGTCATGATGACCCAAGGCACTTTGGTGGATGCCACCATCATTGAGGCACCCAGCTCTACCAAGAACAAAGAGCAGCAACGCGATCCGGAGATGCATCAGACCAAGAAAGGCAATCAGTGGCACTTTGGCATGAAGGCCCACATTGGTGTCGATGCCAAGAGTGGCCTGACCCACAGCCTGGTCACCACCGCGGCCAACGAGCATGACCTCAATCAGCTGGGTAATCTGCTTCATGGAGAGGAGCAATTTGTCTCAGCCGATGCCGGCTACCAAGGAGCGCCACAGCGCGAGGAGCTGGCCGAGGTGGATGTGGACTGGCTGATCGCCGAGCGTCCCGGCAGGGTAAAAACCTTGAAGCAGCATCCGCGCAAGAACAAAACGGCCATCAACA
Source organism: Citrobacter sp. Cb080 (assembly GCF_030334745.1). Classification (NCBI taxonomy): domain Bacteria; kingdom Pseudomonadati; phylum Pseudomonadota; class Gammaproteobacteria; order Enterobacterales; family Enterobacteriaceae; genus Citrobacter; species Citrobacter sp. Cb080. The sequence continues at coordinate 47,741 of NZ_JAOWDG010000039.1, forward strand.
TCGAATACATGAAAGCCAGCATCCGTGCCAGGGTGGAGCACCCGTTTCGCATCATCAAGCGGCAGTTCGGCTTCGTGAAAGCCAGATACAAGGGGCTGCTGAAAAACGATAACCAACTGGCGATGTTATTCACCCTGGCCAACCTGTTTCGGGTGGACCAAATGATACGTCAGTGGGAGAGATCTCAGTAAAAACCGGAAATAACGCCAGAAATGGTGGAAAAAATAGCCTAAATAGGCTGATTCGATGTGTTTGCGGGAAAAAAATCGGCCCAGATCCGCGAAATTTTAATCAGCGAGTCAGCTTGGGAAGAAATGACCTGCTTATTCGCACCTTCC
>NZ_JAOWDG010000040.1:0-34808 GCF_030334745.1 Citrobacter sp. Cb080
TTCATCAGACAATCTGTGTGAGCACTACAAAGAACGTTTCTTTAAGGTAAGGAGGTGATCCAACCGCAGGTTCCCCTACGGTTACCTTGTTACGACTTCACCCCAGTCATGAATCACAAAGTGGTAAGCGCCCTCCCGAAGGTTAAGCTACCTACTTCTTTTGCAACCCACTCCCATGGTGTGACGGGCGGTGTGTACAAGGCCCGGGAACGTATTCACCGTGGCATTCTGATCCACGATTACTAGCGATTCCGACTTCATGGAGTCGAGTTGCAGACTCCAATCCGGACTACGACATACTTTATGAGGTCCGCTTGCTCTCGCGAGGTCGCTTCTCTTTGTATATGCCATTGTAGCACGTGTGTAGCCCTACTCGTAAGGGCCATGATGACTTGACGTCATCCCCACCTTCCTCCAGTTTATCACTGGCAGTCTCCTTTGAGTTCCCGACCGAATCGCTGGCAACAAAGGATAAGGGTTGCGCTCGTTGCGGGACTTAACCCAACATTTCACAACACGAGCTGACGACAGCCATGCAGCACCTGTCTCAGAGTTCCCGAAGGCACGTTCGCATCTCTGCAAACTTCTCTGGATGTCAAGAGTAGGTAAGGTTCTTCGCGTTGCATCGAATTAAACCACATGCTCCACCGCTTGTGCGGGCCCCCGTCAATTCATTTGAGTTTTAACCTTGCGGCCGTACTCCCCAGGCGGTCGACTTAACGCGTTAGCTCCGGAAGCCACGCCTCAAGGGCACAACCTCCAAGTCGACATCGTTTACGGCGTGGACTACCAGGGTATCTAATCCTGTTTGCTCCCCACGCTTTCGCACCTGAGCGTCAGTCTTTGTCCAGGGGGCCGCCTTCGCCACCGGTATTCCTCCAGATCTCTACGCATTTCACCGCTACACCTGGAATTCTACCCCCCTCTACAAGACTCTAGCCTGCCAGTTTCGGATGCAGTTCCCAGGTTGAGCCCGGGGATTTCACATCCGACTTGACAGACCGCCTGCGTGCGCTTTACGCCCAGTAATTCCGATTAACGCTTGCACCCTCCGTATTACCGCGGCTGCTGGCACGGAGTTAGCCGGTGCTTCTTCTGCGAGTAACGTCAATTGCTGCGGTTATTAACCACAACACCTTCCTCCTCGCTGAAAGTACTTTACAACCCGAAGGCCTTCTTCATACACGCGGCATGGCTGCATCAGGCTTGCGCCCATTGTGCAATATTCCCCACTGCTGCCTCCCGTAGGAGTCTGGACCGTGTCTCAGTTCCAGTGTGGCTGGTCATCCTCTCAGACCAGCTAGGGATCGTCGCCTAGGTGAGCCGTTACCCCACCTACTAGCTAATCCCATCTGGGCACATCCGATGGCAAGAGGCCCGAAGGTCCCCCTCTTTGGTCTTGCGACGTTATGCGGTATTAGCTACCGTTTCCAGTAGTTATCCCCCTCCATCGGGCAGTTTCCCAGACATTACTCACCCGTCCGCCACTCGTCACCCAAGGAGCAAGCTCCTCTGTGCTACCGTTCGACTTGCATGTGTTAGGCCTGCCGCCAGCGTTCAATCTGAGCCATGATCAAACTCTTCAATTTAAGTTTGATGCTCGTGAATTAAACTTCGTAATGAATTACGTGTTCACTCAGAGACTTGGTATTCATTTTTCGTCTTGCGACGTTAAGAATCCGTATCTTCGAGTGCCCACACAGATTGTCTGATAAATTGTTAAAGAGCAGGTGCGACGCGCTTTAGCGCTCTGTCGCGAGGTGGCGTATATTACGCTTTCCTCTTTCAGAGTCAACCCTCATTTTCAGGTTTTTCTCTTCAACCGAACCGGCTGTTTGTGTGAAGTGATTCACATCCGCCGTGTCGATGGAGGCGCATTATAGGGAGTTTCCTGCGGCCCGCAACCCTTAAATTGCAGAAAAATGACTGACCGCTGCATTCCACAGCAAAACCCCGCCTTATACCCATTTACACACAGAGTTATCCACAAACCACGCGATCGTTTGTGCACTTCTCTGTTTATATGAGCATCCTTCAACGGAAAAAGAAGAGGTCAAAATCGAAAATTAAAAATTCGCGAGCGTTGCGCAAACGTTTTCGTTACAATGCCCCCGCACAACAAGGATGCCCCGTAAGGGGCGTTAGCTGAGTTTTTAGCCAAGAATTCACCTAACGCTCTCTGTAATAGTCAAATCCAGGGGATTTACCATGCAACAACGTCGTCCAGTCCGCCGCGCTCTGCTCAGTGTTTCTGACAAGGCCGGTATCATCGAATTCGCTCAGGCACTTTCCGCACGCGGTGTGGAGCTGCTGTCTACAGGTGGCACTGCGCGCCTGTTGGCTGAGAAAGGCCTGCCAGTGACCGAAGTTTCCGATTACACCGGCTTCCCGGAAATGATGGATGGACGCGTAAAGACCCTGCATCCGAAAGTCCACGGCGGCATTCTTGGTCGTCGCGGTCAGGACGACGGGATTATGGAACAGCACGGCATCGCACCTATCGACATGGTGGTTGTTAATCTGTACCCGTTCGCCGATACCGTTGCCCGTGAAGGCTGCTCGCTGGAAGATGCGGTAGAAAACATTGATATCGGCGGCCCGACGATGGTGCGTTCCGCTGCCAAGAACCATAAAGATGTGGCTATCGTTGTGAAGAGCAGCGACTACGCCGCCATTATTAAAGAGATGGATGCCAACGACGGTTCTCTGACCCTCGACACGCGTTTCGACCTCGCGATTAAAGCCTTCGAACACACCGCCGCTTACGACAGCATGATCGCCAACTACTTCGGTAGCATGGTTCCGGCCTACCACGGCGAAAGCAAAGAAGCCGCTGGTCGCTTTCCACGTACACTGAACCTGAACTTCATTAAGAAGCAGGATATGCGCTACGGCGAGAACAGCCACCAACAGGCTGCCTTCTATATAGAAGAGAATGTTAAAGAAGCGTCCGTTGCCACCGCGCAGCAGGTACAGGGCAAAGCACTTTCCTACAACAACATCGCCGATACCGATGCGGCGCTGGAGTGCGTAAAAGAATTCAACGAGCCAGCCTGTGTGATCGTCAAACACGCTAACCCGTGCGGCGTGGCAGTCAGTACCTCTATTCTCGATGCTTACGACCGCGCCTATAAAACCGACCCGACCTCCGCGTTCGGCGGCATCATCGCCTTCAACCGCGAACTGGATGCCGAAACTGCTCAAGCCATCATTTCCCGTCAGTTCGTGGAAGTGATCATCGCGCCATCCGCAACCGAAGACGCACTGAAAATCACCGCCGCCAAACAGAACGTCCGCGTGCTGACCTGCGGTCAGTGGGCACAACGTGTGCCGAGCCTGGACTTCAAACGCGTTAACGGCGGTCTGCTGGTTCAGGATCGTGACCTGGGTATGGTGAGCGAAGGTGAACTGCGCGTAGTTTCCAAACGTCAGCCGACCGAACAGGAACTGCGCGATGCGCTGTTCTGCTGGAAAGTAGCTAAATTTGTAAAATCCAACGCCATTGTTTACGCCAAAGAGAACATGACTATCGGCATAGGCGCAGGCCAGATGAGCCGCGTATATTCCGCAAAAATCGCCGGGATTAAAGCCGCCGACGAAGGTCTGGAAGTTCAAGGTTCCTCTATGGCATCCGACGCTTTCTTCCCGTTCCGCGATGGGATTGATGCCGCCGCCGCCGCTGGTGTGACCTGCGTGATCCAGCCGGGCGGTTCTATCCGTGATGATGAAGTCATTGCTGCCGCCGACGAGCACGGCATAGCGATGGTGTTCACCGACATGCGCCACTTCCGCCATTAATCCACGGAGCAGACGATGAAAGTATTAGTGATTGGCAACGGGGGGCGCGAACACGCGCTGGCCTGGAAAGCGGCGCAGTCGCCAAAAGTCGAAACGGTATTTGTCGCACCAGGCAACGCGGGCACCGCGCTGGAACCTGCGCTGCAAAACGTGGCAATCGGCGTGACCGATATTCCGGCGCTGCTGAGCTTTGCCCAGAATGAGAAGATCGATCTGACCATCGTTGGCCCAGAAGCGCCTCTGGTAATTGGCGTGGTCGATGCGTTTCGCGCCGCCGGTCTGAAAATCTTCGGCCCAACCGAAGGTGCAGCGCAGTTGGAAGGCTCCAAAGCCTTCACCAAAGATTTCCTTGCCCGTCATAACATTCCAACGGCGGAGTATCAGAACTTCACCGAGATTGAGCCTGCGCTGGCCTATCTGCGTGAGAAAGGCGCGCCGATCGTTATCAAGGCCGACGGCCTGGCCGCCGGTAAAGGCGTTATCGTCGCGATGACGCTGGAGGAAGCCGAAGCCGCTGTTCATGACATGCTGGCAGGTAACGCTTTTGGCGATGCGGGCCACCGTATCGTTATCGAAGAGTTCCTCGACGGTGAAGAAGCGAGCTTTATCGTGATGGTTGACGGCGAGCACGTGCTGTCAATGGCCACCAGCCAGGACCACAAACGCGTGGGCAACGGCGATACCGGTCCGAATACCGGCGGTATGGGCGCTTACTCACCTGCACCGGTGGTGACTGATGACGTTCATCAGCGCACCATGGAACGCATCATCTGGCCAACCGTAAAAGGCATGGCGGCGGAAGGGAACACTTACACCGGTTTCCTGTACGCGGGTCTGATGATCGACAAACAGGGCAACCCGAAGGTTATCGAGTTCAACTGCCGCTTCGGCGATCCGGAAACCCAGCCGATTATGCTGCGTATGAAATCGGATCTGGTGGAGCTGTGCCTTGCCGCCTGTGATGGCAAGCTGGATGAGAAAACCTCTGAGTGGGACGAACGCGCCTCTTTGGGCGTAGTGATTGCCGCAGGGGGTTATCCGGGCAACTACAATACTGGCGATGAGATCCACGGCCTGCCGCTGGAAGAAGTCGCTGACGGTAAAGTGTTCCACGCGGGCACCAAACTGTCTGCTGACGATCGCGTGCTGACCAACGGCGGTCGCGTCCTGTGCGCCACCGCGCTGGGCAACACCGTTGCCGAGGCGCAGCAGCGTGCCTACGCCCTGATGACCGACATCCGTTGGGACGGCAGCTTCAGCCGTAACGACATCGGCTGGCGCGCCATCGAACGTGAGCAAAACTAACGGCTGAGTTTAGCCAGCAGCGTTTTGCGCGTAATACCTAACTGACGGGCGGCTTCGGTTTTATTGCCGCCCGTTTTTTCCAGCGCCGCCAGAATCACTTCTTTTTCGACATCCACCAGCGGTTGGATCTCGCCACTGTATTCCGTTTTTATCGGTGTCGCGGCAATCGCCATCGGCAGCTCGCGTTCGGAAATATATTCCCCCGTTAGCAGCACCACCGAACGCTCAATCGCATTTTCCAGCTCACGGATATTACCCGGCCAGTCATAGTGGATCAGCAGATCCATCGCCTGCGGAGTAAAGCCCTTCACCGCTTTTCGGTTACGTGTGGCAAAACGCTGGAGAAAATGTTCGGCCAGCAGCGGAATATCTTCCCGGCGCTGGCACAGCGCAGGCATTTCAATAGTGATGACGTTCAGGCGATAGTAGAGATCCTGACGAAAGCGCCCGGCGTTCACTTCCTCCGCCAGATCGCGATGTGTGGCGGCGATCAGCCGGACATCAACCGCAATAGTCTGGTTGCTGCCAACCCGTTGCACTTCCCGCTCCTGGATTGCCCGCAGCAGACGCACCTGCATTAGCGGTGAGATATCGCCAATTTCATCAAGAAATAACGTGCCGCCTTCGGCTTCCACAAAGCGCCCTTCCCGCCGCTTATCCGCACCGGTAAACGCGCCTTTCTCGTGACCAAAAAGTTCGGACTCCAGCAGCGATTCATTAAGCGATGCACAGTTCAGCGTCACCAGCGGTTTATCACAGCGGGCACTGCTGGCATGCAGCGCCCGGGCCACCAGCTCTTTCCCCGTACCGGAGTCTCCGTGAATGAGCACCGTTGCATCCGAGGGCGCAACCATCGCGATTTCATTGATCAACTGCCGCATCGCCGGACTGCTGCCAATCATGCCAAACTGCGCAGCCGACCCTGACGGCAGTTCAGCGCCCGTTTCCCGCGTATGCGCCAGCGCCTTTTCCAGCGTCTCCTGCAGGCGATCAAAATCCAGCGGCTTGATTAAGTAGTCCAACGCACCGGTTTTCAGTGCCTCAACGGCGGTCTCCACGCTGGAGAACGCCGTCATGATCAATACCGGAATCGCCGAATTCAGCGCTTTAATCTCTTTCAGCGTTGCGATGCCGTCCATCTCCGCCATACGCACATCGCACAGCACTAAATCAAATACGCGTTCACGCACCTGTTCCAGTGCCGCTTGCCCGCTATAGGCCAGCGCGACCTCATAACCCCAGCCGCGCAGCAGCGCCTGTAAAATGGTGCAGTGGCTGATATCGTCATCTACCACCAGAATATTGATTTTTCCGCGCGTCATCCTTGTTAATCCTGTTGTTTCGCGTTGGTCGGCAGCCAGAGGGTAAAGGTTGCGCCTTTGCCCTCAACGCTTGCCACATGAATGGTACCACCGTGCTGTTCAATTATGTTCTGCACTACCGCCAGCCCAAGGCCGGTTCCATCCGCTTTAGTCGTGAAGTAAGGCGTAAAAATGGCCTCCAGCTGTTCCGCTGCAATCCCTTTCCCGCTATCAATAACCATGATTTTAACGCGATCGCCGCTGCTTTCACTCGCTTCAACCGTAATCGTGCCCTGACGACCAATCGCATGAATGGCGTTCAGATACAGATTCAACAGAACCTGAGTCAGTCGGTCGGGATCGGCCTGAATAGCGGGCAGCGTGGAACTGGCCGAAAAACGTAGCTGGATTTCCCGGCTTGCCGCATCCTGACTCACCAGGTTTAATGAGTGGGTGATGACCTCATTGAGATCCACCTGTTGCAGCGTCAGATGCGCAGGTTTCACCAGCTCCAGCAGCTCGCTCACCACCCGATTTAAACGGTCCGCCTCTTTCGCCATCACCTGCGCCAGCTCATGCGACTCACCACCAGCCGGAGTTCGTTCAGCAAAATACTTCGCTAAACCTTTGATCGATGAAAGCGGGTTTCGAATCTCATGCGCGACCCCGGCCGCCAGATGCCCGAGCGCCATCAGTTTTTCTTTACGCTTCATCGCATCCTGCAGTTCTTTGTACGAGCGCTGATAGCGCTGATACCAGAAGAACGTCAGCACAGTGGCCAGCAGCACGGCCGCCAGCGCAGACAGGACGATCAGGGTGTTACGCCACTCTCTTGCCTGAGTCGCAGCCAGATCGCTGGCATCAAAAGCGATAAATATGGTTTGTGCGGGGGTAATAAGCTGTCCGTCATTGCTGGCACAGCGCGCCATGCCATGACGTCCTGAACCATACATAGGCTGAAACTGACGATAAATTTCCAGGACCGGTGTTTTTTCACCGTCCCCCGTAGGCATGTCAATATTCCGCCAGCTTTCTTGTTCCCCGGGGCTTAATTGCCGCAGGACATCCGGTGAATAGAGCGTTTTACCGACCATCGCGGAATTGCTATGAGTAATAATGACGCCATGATCGTCAACGACGGCAAACCATAGCACGCCTGGTTGTACGGCCATTTCCTCCAGCAGCGTCTGCTGTTGAGCATGATGCATGCGCATCCCCATACCTACGCGCGTACCAGACTCCAGAGCGCGGATGAGCACGCTGCCTTTTTCCAGTAGCGTTTGCCGCGCGGCACCGCTTTCCCGCCCATAGTCCCGAATGGTCATAATCGAAAACCAACCGACCAAAATCAGGATTGCCGCCAGCAAGAGTCGGCTCAACCACTTGGCCGCCGTGTCCTTATAAAGACGCATACGCTCTCCCTTTATCCCACCTGTTCCTTTCATCGTTGCAGGTATACAGCAGAAATCATGCCATTTTTTCTCCGTGATAACCCTGCCCTCAGACACAAACCGCTGAAAGTAGCGGGTAAAAATGACCCGCCGGCGCGTTCTGGCGAGTCATTTTTACTCGTCGCCCTGTAAAGGCCACGACTACAACGCCCGCGGGACCGGGATTGCCGCTTTGGCACGGAAGATGCAATAGAAAATGTAATCTAACCAACAGGAGAACGACCCATGAAACGGAACAACAAACTGGCGCTGATTGCACTCTCTCTTATCGCGTTGGGCTCTACCCCGGCGCTGGCGCAGAATCACTGGGGATATGGTGATGGAATGCAGCAACGAGGCGGTACGCCAATGACCACTGAGCAGCAGGCTACCGCGCAGAAAATATATGATGATTACTACTCGCAGACCAACGCCTTGCGCCAACAGCTGACCTCTAAACGTTATGAGTACAACGCGTTGCTAACAGCCAGCTCGCCAGACACAGCAAAAATTAATGCTGTGGCAAAGGAGATGGAGGCGTTGAATCAGTCACTGGATGAGCAGCGCGTTAAACGCGATGTCGCAATGGCCCAGGCAGGCGTACCTCGCGGAGCGGGAATGGGCTACGGCGGGTGCGGCGGTGGCGGTAACCATCGCGGCGGCCATATGGGAATGGGCCACTGGTAAACGTTTTTTGCCGGATGGCGGCCTCACCTTATCTGGCCCGATGTCCTGGCATCAGGTTTTCAGAAGGTTTTGGCAGTAGGCTGCCAGTGACAAAAATCTTCATTAGCAACCAGCAGTAGCTGCGACCCTTCTGGCGCTTCCAGCCATGCCACACTCACTTCTACAGATGAATGGCTCTGGCGGCGCTCAATGTGGTTTATCGCCCACGATTCCAGATCGGGCTTCAGTGTTTCACCTTCACAGGTCGTGACTGTGTTATTCGCATGCCAGCGTCCCTGACGCAATATCACCCGTCCCTGACGCAACGCATCGCTGGTCTGGCGGATTTGATCGGCACGATAGCGGTAAAGCGCAATTTGATCGCTGGAAAGCTGCTGCTTTTGCCCATCGACTTCACGCTGCATGAAACTCAGTTCGCCCCGGTCATCGAAGCGTATACGGACATGTTCCGGTGGTTTACTGTAAGTGTTGAGTTCTATCAGCGAGAGCGAATCACCCTGCCAGCGGTATTCACTGGTGGTGGTATCGCCTTTACGCCACGGACTAAATACCGAGAGCAAGTGAACATCGTCGCTGGAATCTTTACGCCAAATGCGTACCGCCCCCTGATCGCCAACATAGCCGCTGGCCGTGAATGGAGGAAGCTCAGAGTGGCGACTACAGGCAGACAGTAACAGCACACCTGAAAGCCAAAGCGAATGACGCCAGATGGACAAAAGGGGCGAAACCGCCCCTTCGATAAAACTGTTCACTGCCACGCGAATTACTTAACCGCGTCTTTCAGTGCTTTACCAGAAACAAATGCCGGTACGTTAGCTGCGGCAATTTTGATTTCTTTACCGGTCTGCGGGTTGCGGCCAGTGCGCTCAGCACGGTGGTTCACTTTGAAGGTACCGAAACCAACCAGTTGTACAGCATCGCCTTCTTTCAGAGACTCAGTAATAGCAGCCAGAGTGGATTCCAGAGCAGCTTTAGCCTGTGTTTTAGACAGTTCTGCTTTGTCTGCAATTACATCAATCAGTTGAGTCTTGTTCATAAGTTATCCTTACAATGTGTTTATCGCTTGCTAAGCATCGAGTGCGACGGAAATGCCAGAAAAGCACTCTCCTGCATACACGCACCGATAGCCACTTTTTTTCGCCCCCCAAATGTAGACCAGACCGGGGGCGGATGGGAAGCCTTCAGGCACGACAAATCAGGCGTTAAATCACGTTTTATGGTGTCATTGCTGAAAATTTATACCAATATTGCTCTCGCCAGCCTCGCGCAGGTCTGCACGAAGCCCTTTTATCAGCTCAATATCGCGTTCTTCACAGTCGGCTAAAAGTCGGAAAATTTCCCACTGAATATCCCATTCTTGCTCAACGGCCGGGTTCTCTTTGAGCTCTTCATCGGTCATTTCGCGACCAGCCTGGGTCATTTCCAGCATCGCCACCGTCGTAATCGAAGCCTTACTAACCTCAATTGCATGTTCCTGCGTTTCACCGCTAAGACGCGAATGCATCAGTTCGCTTAATGCCACACAGGCATCAATCGCCGGATAAACGCCGTACAAATCGTAATCGTCTGCTGAAGGAATAGCCTCTTCAAATTTTTCCAACTGGCTATCGAAATTGATTTTCGCGTCTTTAACCGTCAGCGCTTCCCAAATCAAATCCAGAATTCGGCGGTAAATTTGTCCATCGCCAAATTCGGTTTGCTTACAGAACATGGCGTAGTTGGGGTACATGCGTTCGCACAGACAGGCCATAAACGTGACGTGCTGCCAGCTTTCCAGCTTCTCCAGACGCAGGTGAATCGGATTTTGTAACATGATGAGTTCTCAAATACGGAAATTAGCGGCAGTTTACCCGATATGGGGCGTTTTTGCTGCAAGCCGCGTAAAAGCAGGGCGTTCGGATGCCACCGCATCTGCCCAGCGTGTTGGTTCGGGCAGACGATAGCCGTTCATACAGCGTTGTACCCACGCTAACGCGCTGTCCTGATTCACGCGATGACCCGTAGAGATAAACAGCGGGTTACAGCGTGCTTTGCTGCGCCAAACCCATGCCAGCTGTTCGCCTTTATCCAACAACGGCGCTAACGCTCCGGGTTCGGCGGCGAGCGGCTCAAACTTGCCGCACAACCGTTTTTTCGCCACGCCAATCGTCGGGACATCCACCAGCAGGCCAAAATGGCTGGCCACGCCCAGACGGCGAGGGTGAGAGATCCCGTGACCGTCAACGAACAGCAGATCAGGCTTGTGCGAAAGCTGCTGCCAGGCGGCCATCAGCGCGGGTGTTTCGCGAAAGGAGAGAAAGCCAGGAATGTAGGGCATGGTGGTGGCGATTCGCGCCACCGTGTATTCAACCAGTTCCAGCGAGGGGTACTTCAGTAAGACCATCGCGGCTCGCGTCACTTCGCCCCCCTGCTCGAACCCAACGTCCGCCCCGCCGATCAGATCCGGCGGATCGTTCCTCAGGCGATCTTCGCGGATCACTGAAGAGGCCAGTTCAAGCTGCTGCGCGCGTAATGACGCAAGATCCATAATGACTCCTTAGCGGTGATACTGTTCAGACAACCGATGTACCGCCTCCACAAAGACACCCGCATGCTCTGGCGGGACATCCTGATGAATGCCGTGGCCCAGGTTAAAGACATGGCCTTCACCCTGACCAAAACCGGCCAGAATCGTCGCCACCTCTTCTTCGATGCGGGCTGGCGGCGCATACAGCATGGACGGATCCATATTGCCCTGCAGTGCCACTTTATGACCTACACCACGACGCGCATCGGCAATGTCAGTGGTCCAGTCCAGACCTAACGCATCACAGCCGGTTTCCGCCATCGCTTCCAGCCACTGACCACCGCCTTTAGTGAACAGCGTCACCGGTACGCGACGACCTTCGTTCTCGCGCATCAGGCCGTCGACGATTTTGTGCATGTAGTACAGGGAGAACTGCTGATAGTCGCGACCGGTCAGCACACCGCCCCAGGTGTCGAAAATCATTACCGATTGCGCGCCCGCTTTGATCTGCGCGTTCAGGTACAGAGTGACGCTCTTCGCCAGCTTATCAAGCAGCAGATGCAGCGCCTTTGGATCGGCGTACATCATCTTTTTAATCACGGTGAAGGCCTTACTACTGCCGCCTTCGACCATATAGGTCGCCAGTGTCCACGGGCTACCGGAGAAGCCGATCAGCGGCACTTCGCCTTTCAGTTCACGGCGGATAGTGCGCACCGCATTCATCACATAACCCAGTCCATCTTCCGGGTCCGGGATCGGCAGTTTGTCGACGTCAGCCTTGCTGACGATCGGTGAGGTAAAGCGTGGGCCCTCTCCTGCTTCAAAATACAGCCCAAGTCCCATCGCATCGGGAATCGTCAGGATATCCGAAAAGAGGATCGCCGCATCAAGCTTATAGCGACGCAGCGGCTGCAGCGTGACTTCGCAGGCCAGCTCGGCATTTTTGCACAGCGCCATAAAATCGCCCGCTTCGGCGCGCGTGGCTTTATATTCCGGTAGATAGCGGCCCGCCTGGCGCATCATCCATACCGGAGTGACATCAACGGGCTGGCGCAGCAGCGCACGCAGATAACGATCGTTCTTCAGTTCGGTCATTTTTCCATTCCTTGAGCTATTTCACGCCAGTGTAACATGTGTGTCACTCATACTCTGCCCGGCAGAGGGCGACGGTATCTTCAATCAATCGACGCGCGACGGTGCCCGGCGGGGGCAGGAGCGGTAAATCGTCGTAGCGATACCAGTTCGCTTCCAGCAGTTCCTTCGGGTCAATCACAATTTCGCCGCTATCATACTCCGCCATAAATGCGGTCATCAAAGACTGTGGGAACGGCCACGGCTGAGAAGTGACGTAGCGCAGGTTTTTTACCTTAATGCCGCTCTCTTCCATGACTTCGCGCGCCACCGCCTGCTCGAGGGTCTCGCCCACTTCGACAAAACCCGCCAGCACGGTATGCACGCCGTTACGATGGCGAACATGTTGGGCAAGCAGGATAGCGTCGTCACGACGAATAGCGACGATAATGCAGGGGGCAATTTGCGGGTAGTAGCGTTCTCGACAGTGGCTACACAGCATCGCCCATTCCGTTTTACTCGGGTGCATGGGATGACCGCAGTAACCGCAGAATTTATGTGAGCGGTAGAACTCGGCCAGTTGTACGCCGCGTCCGGCCAGTTGAAACAGGCCAACATCCTGGTCAATGACCTGGCGCACAGACCCCATATCGTGCCGACGCTGCTGCTGCACCAGCCAGACCGTCTCCCCTTCCCATTCGCCTATAGGAAGTGCGCGTTGCCCGGTTAGATCAAAACTTGCTGCGTCGCCGTAAGGCAGTTCGCCATGAGGCAACCATAACTTTTGCTCATGACTGACAATCCACCAGCCGCTATCTAATTTTTCAATTATACGATCCATATCTCTTGCGCAACCTTTGCTTCACAGGCATGTTGTTTACATTATTTTTACATTTACGGGTGAGCCGTTCCTAAACACCATCTTGCGGAGTCAATCATGCTAAACCAGCTGGAAAGCCTGACGGAGCACGTCGGAGGAAGTAACAAACTGGTTGATCGCTGGCTACATGTACGTAAGCACCTTCTCGTGGCTTACTACAATCTGGTTGGCATTAAGCCTGGCAAAGAATCGTACATGCGGCTCAATGAAAAGGCGCTGGATGATTTTTGCCAGAGCCTGGTCGATTACCTTTCCACCGGACACTTCAGTATTTATGAACGTATTCTCCATAAATTGGAAGGGAACGGGCAGCTTTTAAAAGCCACAAAAATTTGGCCGCTCCTGGAAGCCAATACGCAACTGATCATGGACTACTATGATTCCAGTCTGGAGACCGCCATTGATCACGATAACTTCCTTGAATTTCAACAGGCCTTATCGGATATCGGCGAGGCGCTGGAAGCCCGGTTCGTGCTGGAAGATAAGCTGATCATGCTGGTTTTTGATGCGATGCACGAGAGTGGCATGATCAAACGTCCTGCTTGAGATTTGCGACATTAACGCGTAATTTACATTCATTACCTCTTTTTGAGGTTACTTCTTGTCGGAGTGCTTATTTTCCACAGCAGCATGAGTGGAAAAGGCTGAGACCGTTAATTCGGGATCCGCGGAACCTGATCAGGTTAAAACCTGCGAAGGGAACAAGAGTCAATCTACAACCGTATCGCCCTTTGGCGTTCGTCTCTCTTGCTTCATCCGTCGTCTGACAAGCCATATCCTTACTTTTATTTGGAATGAGCTATGTCTGCCACTACTAAACCATCACGCCGCGAACAGCGCGCCCAAGCCCAACACTTTATCGACACGCTGGAAGGTACCGCCTTTCCTAACTCAAAACGTATCTACATCACCGGTTCGCAGGCGGATATTCGCATCCCGATGCGCGAAATCCAGCTAAGTCCTACGCTGATTGGTGGTACGAAAGACAACCCGCAGTTTGAAGAGAACGAAGCCGTGCCGGTGTACGACACCTCCGGGCCGTACGGCGATCCTGATGTGGCGATTAACGTTCAGCAGGGTCTGGCGAAACTGCGCCAGCCGTGGATTGCGGCGCGTAATGATAGCGAAGAATTAGACGACCGTAGCTCCGCTTATACCAAAGAACGTCTGGCCGACGATGGCCTGGACGAGCTGCGTTTCAGCGGCCTGCTGACGCCAAAACGCGCCAAAGCCGGCAAGCGCGTTACCCAGTTGCACTATGCCCGTCAGGGGATGGTTACCCCGGAGATGGAATTTATCGCCATCCGTGAAAACATGGGCCGCGAGCGCATTCGTAGTGAAGTGCTGCGCCATCAGCATCCAGGGATGAACTTTGGCGCTCGCCTGCCGGAAAACATCACCCCGGAATTCGTGCGTGATGAAGTCGCTGCGGGCCGCGCGATTATTACTGCCAACATCAACCACCCGGAATCCGAGCCGATGATCATCGGCCGCAACTTCCTGGTGAAGGTGAACGCCAACATCGGTAACTCGGCGGTAACCTCCTCCATTGAAGAAGAGGTGGAGAAGCTGGTGTGGTCGACCCGCTGGGGCGCAGATACGGTGATGGACCTCTCCACCGGCCGCTATATTCACGAAACCCGCGAGTGGATCCTGCGTAACAGCCCGGTGCCGATCGGTACCGTGCCGATCTACCAGGCGATGGAGAAGGTTAACGGGATCGCCGAAGATCTCACCTGGGAAGCCTTCCGCGACACGCTGCTCGAACAAGCCGAACAGGGCGTCGACTACTTCACCATTCACGCGGGCGTACTGCTGCGCTACGTGCCGATGACCGCCAAACGCCTGACAGGTATTGTCTCGCGCGGCGGTTCGATCATGGCGAAATGGTGTCTCTCTCATCACAAAGAGAACTTCCTGTTTGAACATTTCCGCGAGATTTGCGAAATCTGTGCCGCCTATGACGTTTCGCTCTCTCTCGGCGACGGCCTGCGTCCAGGCTCGATTCAGGATGCCAACGACGAGGCGCAGTTCTCCGAGCTGCATACGCTGGGCGAACTGACCAAAATCGCCTGGGAATACGACGTGCAGGTGATGATTGAAGGCCCGGGTCATGTGCCGATGCATATGATCCAGCGCAACATGACCGAAGAGCTGGAGCACTGCCATGAAGCGCCGTTCTACACCTTAGGGCCGTTGACGACAGATATCGCGCCGGGCTATGACCACTTCACCTCCGGCATTGGTGCGGCGATGATCGGCTGGTTTGGCTGTGCAATGCTGTGCTACGTCACGCCAAAAGAGCACCTTGGCCTGCCGAACAAAGAAGACGTGAAGCAAGGGCTGATTACCTACAAGATTGCCGCCCATGCCGCTGATTTAGCCAAAGGCCATCCGGGTGCGCAGATCCGCGATAACGCCATGTCGAAAGCACGCTTTGAATTCCGCTGGGAAGACCAGTTTAACCTCGCACTCGACCCATTCACCGCCCGCGCCTATCACGATGAAACCCTGCCACAGGAGTCCGGCAAGGTTGCCCACTTCTGCTCCATGTGCGGGCCGAAGTTCTGCTCGATGAAAATCAGCCAGGAGGTCCGCGACTATGCCGCCGCACAAACCATTGAAATCGGAATGGCGGATATGTCGGAGAACTTCCGCGCCAAAGGCGGCGAAATCTACCTCAAAAAAGAGGAGGCGTGATGTACCAGCCTGATTTCCCGACCGTGCCGTTCCGCCTCGGGCTTTACCCGGTGGTAGACAGCGTTGAATGGATTGAACGCTTGCTGCAGGCAGGTGTGCGCACGATCCAACTGCGCATTAAAGATAAACGTGATGAAGAGGTCGAAGCCGACGTCATTGCCGCCATTGAGCTGGGGCGTCGCTATGATGCTCGCCTGTTTATCAACGACTACTGGAGCCTGGCAATTAAGCACAACGCGTACGGCGTGCATCTGGGCCAGGAAGACCTCGAAACCACCGACCTGAAGGCGATTCAGGCGGCGGGGCTACGCCTGGGTGTTTCCACTCACGATGATATGGAGATAGACGTAGCGCTGGCTGCTAAGCCTTCTTATATCGCGCTGGGTCATGTCTTCCCGACGCAAACCAAGCAGATGCCGTCGGCCCCGCAGGGTCTCACGCAGCTGGCAAGCCATAGTAAACGACTGGCGGATTACCCCACTGTCGCTATCGGCGGCATCAGCCTTGAGCGCGCCCCGGCGGTGCTGGCGACCGGCGTTGGCAGCATTGCCGTGGTCAGCGCCATAACCCACGCCGCAGACTGGCAGGCAGCCACGGCGCAGCTACTGGACATTGCGGGAGCCGGCGATGAATGACCGCGATTTTATGCGCTACAGCCGCCAGATCCTGCTCGGCGACATTGCCATTGAGGGCCAACAAAAGCTGCTCGATAGCCATGTGCTGATCGTCGGTTTAGGTGGGCTCGGCTCGCCTGCGGCACTGTATCTGGCGGGAGCGGGCGTCGGCACGCTGACGTTGGCGGACGATGATGACGTTCATCTGAGCAACCTGCAGCGGCAAATATTGTTCACCACCGATGATATCGCCCGGCCGAAAGCACAGGCGGCAAAGCGACATCTGGCACGCCTTAATCCAGACAGCGAGCTGGTCGTCCTTGAGCAGCGGCTGACCGGTGAGGCGCTCCGGCATGCGGTAGCGCGTGCCGACGTGGTGCTCGACTGTACCGACAACATGGCGACGCGCCAGGAAATTAACGCCGCCTGCGTGTTGCTCAACACTCCGCTCATCACCGCCAGCGCTGTGGGCTTTGGCGGCCAGCTAATGGTACTGACGCCACCGTGGGAACAAGGCTGTTACCGTTGCCTGTGGCCGGATGATGTAGAGCCGGAACGCAACTGCCGCACCGCCGGCATCGTCGGCCCGGTTGTGGGCGTGATGGGCACCTTGCAGGCGCTGGAGGCGATTAAATTACTCAGCGGCATTGAAACTCCCAGTGGGGAGCTACGCCTGTTCGACGGTAAAACCAGCCAGTGGCGCAGCCTCGCGCTGCGTCGTGCCAGCGGCTGCCCGGTCTGCGGAGGACAACATGCAGATTCAGTTCAATGATGAGCCGATGCAGTGCGCCGAGGGACAAACCGTCAGCGGGCTGCTCACTGCGCTAAATCAACTTAAACCGGGAGCGGCGCTGGCGCTCAATCAGCAGATCCTGCCGCACGAGCAGTGGGAGCAGCAAATCGTGCAGGAAGGCGACCAGATCCTGCTTTTTCAGGTTATTGCAGGGGGTTGATATGTTACGTATTGCTGACAAAACGTTTGATTCACATCTGTTCACCGGCACCGGAAAATTTGCTTCGTCGCAGCTGATGGTCGAGGCGATTCGCGCCTCCGGCAGCCAACTGGTGACGCTGGCGATGAAGCGCGTGGATTTGCGCCAGCACAACGATGCCATTCTGGCCCCACTTATCGACGCGGGGGTGACACTACTGCCTAACACCTCTGGGGCGAAAACCGCGGAAGAGGCTATTTTCGCCGCCCAGCTGGCACGTGAAGCGCTGGGCACAAACTGGCTAAAATTAGAAATCCACCCGGACGCCCGCTGGCTATTGCCGGATCCGATTGAAACGTTAAAAGCCGCGGAAGCATTGGTGAAACTGGGCTTTGTGGTGCTGCCCTACTGCGGCGCGGATCCGGTGCTGTGTAAGCGGCTGGAAGAGGTCGGCTGCGCGGCGGTAATGCCGCTCGGCGCGCCCATCGGTTCTAATCAGGGACTGGAAACGAAAGCGATGCTGGAGATTATTATCCAACAGGCAACCGTACCGGTGGTGGTTGATGCGGGTATTGGCGTCCCCAGCCACGCCACACAGGCGCTGGAAATGGGTGCCGACGCAGTGCTGGTCAACACGGCAATCGCCGTGGCCGACTGCCCGGTCACGATGGCTACCGCCTTCCGTCTGGCGGTTGAAGCGGGCCTTCTGGCGCGCCAGGCGGTACCAGGAAGCAAAAGTTCGCAGGCAAGCGCCACCAGCCCGTTAACCGGATTCCTGGAGGCCTTCGTATGAAAACGTTCAGCGACCGCTGGCGCCAGCTTGACTGGGATGACATCCGCCTGCGTATCAACGGTAAAACCGCCGCTGACGTGGAGCACGCCCTCAACGCTTCACAGCTTAGTCGCGACGATCTGATGGCGTTGCTCTCCCCTGCCGCCGCCGACTTTCTGGAGCCGTTGGCACAGCGAGCGCAGCGCCTGACCCGGCAGCGCTTCGGCAACACGGTCAGCTTTTATGTTCCGCTGTATCTCTCGAATCTTTGCGCCAACGACTGCACCTACTGCGGCTTTTCCATGAGCAACCGTATCAAACGCAAAACGCTGGACGAAGATGAGATAAAACGAGAGTGTACCGCTATCCGTGAGCTGGGTTTTGAGCATCTGTTGTTGGTCACCGGTGAACATCAGGCAAAAGTCGGAATGGATTACTTTCGTCGCCATTTGCCCACCATTCGCCGCCAGTTTGCCTCATTGCAGATGGAAGTTCAGCCGCTGTCAGAGGCTGAATATGCGGAGCTGAAGACGCTGGGACTGGATGGCGTGATGGTGTATCAGGAGAGCTATCATGAGGCGATTTACGCTCGCCACCATCTGAAGGGGAAAAAGCAGGATTTCTTCTGGCGACTGGAAACGCCGGACAGGCTGGGCCGCGCAGGGATCGACAAAATCGGTCTTGGCGCGTTGATTGGTTTGTCCGACAGCTGGCGGGTCGATTGCTATATGGTAGCTGAACATCTGCTGTGGATGCAGCAGCATTACTGGCAGAGCCGCTACTCCATCTCCTTCCCTCGCCTGCGCCCATGCACCGGTGGCGTTGAACCCGCATCGATCATGGACGAGCGACAGTTGGTCCAAACCATTTGCGCGTTTCGTTTACTGGCGCCAGAAATTGAGCTGTCGCTCTCCACCCGCGAATCGCCATGGTTCCGTGATCATGTGATCCCGCTGGCGATCAACAACGTCAGCGCCTTCTCAAAAACACAGCCCGGCGGTTATGCCGATAACCATCCTGAACTGGAACAGTTCTCCCCACACGATGCCCGTCGCCCAGAAGCCGTTGCTGAAGCACTAATGGCGCAGGGGTTACAGCCCGTGTGGAAGGACTGGGACAGCTATCTGGGACGCGCTTCGCAGATGCCGTAAGTCCGGAGCAATCGCATAAAACGAAAAAACCCGCTTTCGCGGGTTTTTTCTTCACTGTCACTTAACTGCTCAGGCTCTGGCCTTCATCGCTATCGTAAGCATTAGTGAAATTATCGGCGATTACAGCGCGACAACGTTAACAGCAGACGGGCCTTTAGCGCCATTCTCCACAGAGAACTCCACTTTTTGACCTTCGTCTAATGTTTTAAAATCGTTACTCTGGATAGCAGAGAAATGCACAAACACGTCCTTGCTACCGTCCTGAGGAGTGATAAAGCCGAAACCTTTCTCAGAGTTAAACCATTTTACTAAACCAGTCATTTTGTTAGACATAGATACTTCCTTTCATATTTTTGAGCCGCTTAAGCAGCGAAGATGGCCTGTTTTGCAGAAATTAACTTATGGGGCACTTAGGGAGGAGGCTCATGAAGAAGAGTATCTGAGGATAACGCTTGAACTGAGAACTGCTTTACTAAAACTGCTTTCATAAGGTCTGTGTATCAAACCGATGTCGCTATAGTAGACTTACTTCTAATCAATAAGCAAGCATTAATTTATTTAATAATCGATTAGCGCCGAAATGTTACACCATCGCGGTTGAGCATTTCAGGTAACAACTTGATCTAAAATGAACAAAAGCCCTGACCATTGCAGTCAGGGCTTTAAGTTACTACACACTTCAAATTTAACATTAATAAACTTAACGATTTAATACTGCTGATGGTACTACTTTAAAATGTACACGTTTACTACAGATAATATTGGATATTGATACTAACTAAAACCGTCCTCTATTTACCGTTAAACACATTCCACCCGCTTGATAATAGAACTCAAGGCTGGTGACCTAAACAAGTACACTTCCCCTCGCGACATATACTCTTTGATGCGTTGCCTTATTTCCCTTGCGATAACCAGAAAACAGAAACCGCAAACATTTACTATTAAATCATGGCGTTACATCGTCGCGTTTTACTAACTATTTGCGATTAGATATATCAACTACGTGGCCTGAAAGCATTGTCGAGGTGAATAAATAGCGTTTTCAGCATCGACTATCCCATACAAAAATACTTCGTGGCCTTTATCGCAACCCCCAATCAAGCTCTACTAACACTTACTACGTTAACAGCAAACTACAATTTCTCCGCTGTTAAGTATTAACATACGGGTTTAAAAAATGCTGTCAATACTGTTTTTTATAACATGTCTTTATTAACAGTGATTATATATTCCCGCATATGATAAATGGGTCAACAATCGCCAAATCAGGGCCAGATCGTGGGGTTGAGCCTCTTTTTGTAACCGGTTTCAGAAAAAGTGACTTTCTTTGTGATGCTTTGCACACAATCGTTGCAAAGCAGTTGTTGCTGCGGCTGGCTCGCGATAATTATCAACCCACACATGTTGATCGAGACTGCTTATGAAAAACATCGTTTTATGCTGTGCCGCCGGAATGTCCACCAGCATGCTGGTGCAAAAGATGAAAGATGCCGCCCAGAAAAAAGGAGTCGACGTCACTATCAAAGCGGTCCCGGTGGCTGAGTTTGAAGAGAATATCGCCACTGCGGATATCGTATTGCTCGGCCCACAGGTTAAGTATGAACAGGCCAAGCTGCAGGCGCTCGCCGACCCGCTAGGAAAAAAAGTCGCCGTTATCGATATGATGGATTACGGCATGATGAAAGGCGATGCGGTACTGGACAAAGCGCTGAAACTACTGGAGTGATGGCATGGAAGAGTTAGAAACGATCATCATGGAATTATTGGTAAACGCCGGAGCTGCGCGCAGTCAAGCCCTGACGGCGTTGCAACTGGCGCGTAAAGGTGATTTCGCCGGGGCAGAACACGCGATGATGGAATCACGCGAGTATGTTAAACAAGCGCATAAAATCCAGACCCAGCTGATCGGAATTGACGAAGGCACTGGCAAACTACCGGTTAATCTCATCACCGTCCATTCGCAGGACCACCTGATGAATGCCATGGTGATTCAGGATCTGGCAGGCGATATGATTGAACTGTATCGACGCTTACCACCAGTAAACTGATCGGATGGCGTAAGCATGGCGTCATCATGCCGGATGGCAGCTGATGCCTTATCCGGCCAACATAATACATCTTAAATCCATCGACATAAAAAAACCCGCCGAAGCGGGTTTTTTATTAGTGTCAGCAACGATTAATCGTTGTCAGAACCGCCCAGGCCTGCGTTCAGCAGTTCTGCCAGGCTGGCAGACGCATCTTCAGCAGTCACCTGCGGAGCAGCTGGCAGTTCGCCCGCTGCGCGGCGGCGCATACGATCCTGGTGGTACGCATAACCGGTACCCGCCGGGATCAGACGACCCACGATAACGTTCTCTTTCAGACCGCGCAGTTCATCACGTTTACCTGCAACAGCGGCTTCGGTCAGGACACGCGTGGTTTCCTGGAACGATGCTGCAGAGATGAAGGACTCGGTTGCCAGAGACGCTTTGGTGATACCCAGCAGATCGCGGGAGAATGTTGCACCCACTTTGCCGTTCGCTTCCAGATCGCGGTTAGCAATCTTGACGCGGGAGTATTCAACCTGCTCGCCTTCCAGGAAGTCGGAGCTACCAGCGCTTTCGATGGTGGCTTTACGCAGCATCTGACGAACGATAACTTCGATGTGCTTATCGTTAATCTTAACGCCCTGCAGACGGTATACGTCCTGAACTTCGTTAACGATATAACGAGTTACAGCATGCACACCACGCAGACGCAGGATGTCGTGCGGCGCTTCCGGACCGTCGGAAACAACGTCACCACGTTCTACACGTTCACCTTCGAACACGTTGAGCTGACGCCATTTCGGAATCATCTCTTCGTACGGCTCGCTACCGTCTACCGGGGTGATAACCAGACGACGTTTACCTTTGGTTTCTTTACCGAAGGAAATGATGCCGCTGATTTCAGCCAGGATTGCCGGCTCTTTCGGACGACGTGCTTCGAACAGGTCCGCAACGCGCGGCAGACCACCGGTGATATCCTTGGTACCGCCGGATTCCTGCGGAACACGCGCCAGGGTGTCACCAGAACTGATCTGTACGCCATCTTCCAGCTGAACAATCGCTTTACCCGGCAGGAAGTACTGAGCAGGCATATCGGTGCCTGGGATCAGAACGTCGTTGCCCTGAGCATCAACAATTTTCAGTGCCGGACGCAGGTCTTTACCACCCGCAGTACGTTCTGCAGAATCCAGAACCACCAGAGAAGACAGACCGGTCAGCTCGTCGGTCTGACGAGTAATGGTCTGGCCGTCGATCATGTCAGTAAAGCGGACGAAACCACTCACTTCGGTGATAACCGGCATGGTGTGCGGATCCCAGTTCGCTACGGTTTCGCCGCCAGCAACCTGTTCGCCATCACCTTTCGCCATAACGGAGCCGTAAGGCACTTTATAGCTTTCTTTGGTACGGCCGAATTCGTCGATCAGTTTCAGTTCGGTGTTACGTGAGGTGATAACCAGTTTACCGCTGGAGTTAACAACCGACTTCGCATTGCTCAGACGGATGCTACCTTTATTTTTCACCTGGATGCTGGATTCAGCAGCCGCACGAGATGCCGCACCACCGATGTGGAACGTACGCATCGTCAGCTGTGTACCCGGTTCACCGATGGACTGTGCCGCGATAACGCCGATTGCTTCACCTTTATTGATGATGTGGCCACGCGCCAGGTCACGACCGTAGCAGTGAGCACATACACCAAAGTCGGTGTCACAGGATACAACGGAACGGACTTTGACGGAGTCAACGGAGTTCTCTTCCAGCAGGTCACACCACTGTTCGTGCAGCAGCGTGTTGCGTGGAACCAGAATATCCGCCGTACCCGGCTTCAGAACGTCTTCAGCAGTCACACGACCCAGAACGCGATCGCGCAGCGGTTCTTTAACGTCACCACCCTCGATAACCGGGGTCATGGTGATGCCTTCCAGCGTGCCGCAATCGTCTTCAGTAACAACCAAGTCCTGCGCAACGTCAACCAGACGACGAGTCAGATAACCGGAGTTCGCTGTTTTCAGTGCGGTATCCGCCAGACCTTTACGAGCACCGTGAGTAGAGATGAAGTACTGGAGTACGTTCAGACCTTCACGGAAGTTCGCGGTGATTGGCGTTTCGATGATGGAGCCATCTGGCTTAGCCATCAGACCACGCATACCGGCCAGCTGACGAATCTGTGCTGCAGAACCACGCGCACCGGAGTCGGCCATCATGTAGATGCTGTTGAAGGAAACCTGCTGCTCTTCTACGCCGTCACGGTTAATCACGGTTTCGGTTTGCAGGTTATCCATCATCGCTTTGGATACACGATCGTTCGCCGCAGCCCAGATATCGATAACTTTGTTATAGCGTTCGCCCGCGGTTACCAGACCAGACTGGAACTGCTCCTGGATCTCAGCAACTTCAGCTTCCGCTTCAGAGATGATCTCGTGTTTCTTCTCTGGGATGACCATGTCATCAATACCAACAGATGCACCTGAACGCGCTGCATAAGCAAAGCCGGTGTACATTGTCTGGTCAGCGAAGATAACGGTCGGCTTCAGGCCCAGAATGCGGTAACAGGTGTTCAGCATTTTGGAGATTGCTTTCTTGCCCAGCGCCTGGTTGACGATGGAGAAAGGCAGACCTTTCGGTACGATCATCCACAGAATGGCGCGACCAACGGTCGTGTCTTTCAGGCTGGTGTGCGCAACGAATTCGCCGTTTTCATCTTTTTCGTATTCAGTGATACGCACTTTAACGCGCGCATGCAGAGAGGCCAGACCTGCGCGATAGATACGCTCAGCTTCTTTCGGGCCAGTCAGCACCATGCCTTCGCCTTTGGCGTTAACACAGTCACGGGTCATGTAGTACAGACCCAATACAACGTCCTGAGACGGAACGATGATAGGTTCGCCGTTCGCCGGAGACAGGATGTTGTTGGTAGACATCATCAGCGCACGCGCTTCGAGCTGGGCTTCCAGCGTCAGCGGTACGTGAACAGCCATCTGGTCACCATCGAAGTCGGCGTTATATGCCGCACAAACCAGCGGGTGCAGCTGGATAGCTTTACCTTCGATCAGTACCGGTTCAAATGCCTGGATACCCAGACGGTGCAGGGTTGGTGCACGGTTCAGCAGTACCGGGTGTTCGCGGATAACTTCGTCGAGGATATCCCAAACGACGGCTTCTTCACGCTCAACCATTTTCTTAGCGGCTTTGATGGTGGTGGCCAGGCCACGCAGTTCCAGCTTGCCGTAAATGAACGGTTTGAACAGTTCCAGTGCCATTTTCTTCGGCAGACCGCACTGATGCAGACGCAGGTATGGACCTACGGTGATTACAGAACGACCGGAGTAGTCAACACGCTTACCGAGCAGGTTCTGACGGAAACGACCCTGTTTACCTTTGATCATATCGGCCAAAGATTTCAGAGGACGTTTGTTAGAACCGGTGATCGCACGACCACGACGACCGTTATCCAGCAGGGCGTCAACCGCTTCCTGCAGCATACGTTTTTCGTTACGTACGATGATGTCCGGCGCAGCCAGATCCAGCAGACGTTTCAGACGGTTGTTACGGTTGATCACGCGACGGTACAGATCGTTCAGATCTGATGTTGCGAAACGACCACCATCCAGCGGAACCAGCGGACGCAGATCTGGCGGCAGAACCGGCAGAACGGTCAGGATCATCCACTCTGGCTTGTTGCCAGACTGTACGAATGCTTCCAGCAGTTTGATACGTTTGGTCAGCTTCTTACGCTTGGTTTCGGAGTTGGTTTCGTTCAGCTCTTCGCGCAGAGTTTCGCACTCTTGCTCCAGATCCATGCTCTTCAGCAAGGCCTGGATTGCTTCCGCACCCATCTTCGCGTCGAATTCGTCACCGAACTCTTCCAGCGCGTCCAGATACTGCTCTTCAGTCAGGATCTGTTGACGTTCCAGGTTAGTCATACCGCCTTCGATAACCACATAAGATTCGAAGTACAGTACGCGTTCGATATCGCGCAGCGGCATATCGAGCAGCAGACCGATACGGGACGGCAGAGATTTCAGGAACCAGATGTGAGCGGTCGGAGACGCCAGCTCGATGTGGCCCATACGCTCACGGCGTACTTTAGTTTGGGTCACTTCAACGCCGCACTTCTCACAGATCACACCGCGGTGTTTCAGGCGCTTGTACTTACCGCACAGGCACTCATAGTCTTTTACCGGCCCAAAGATACGGGCGCAGAAAAGGCCGTCACGTTCAGGTTTGAACGTACGGTAGTTGATGGTTTCCGGCTTCTTAACTTCACCGAAAGACCATGAACGGATCATGTCTGGCGAGGCCAGAGCAATTTTGATCGCATCAAACTCTTCGGTTTTAGTCTGCGCTTTCAGAAACTTTAATAAATCTTTCACGGATTTGCTCCCGTCGGAGTTAGCACAATCTGGCGCTGGCTGTTACGCCAGCACCAGTGACCTGTTTGATCGAGAGTTACTCGTCTTCCAGCTCGATGTTGATACCCAGCGAACGAATCTCTTTCAACAGTACGTTGAAGGATTCCGGCATGCCTGGTTCCATCTGATGGTTGCCGTCCACGATGTTTTTATACATCTTAGTACGACCGTTCACGTCATCAGACTTAACGGTGAGCATTTCCTGCAGGGTGTATGCCGCGCCGTATGCTTCAAGCGCCCACACTTCCATCTCCCCGAAGCGCTGACCACCGAACTGAGCCTTACCACCCAGCGGCTGCTGAGTAACCAGGCTGTAAGAACCGGTAGAACGCGCATGCATCTTGTCATCAACCAGGTGGTTCAGTTTCAGCATGTACATGTAGCCAACGGTAACCTGGCGCTCGAACTGCTCACCGGTACGACCGTCGAACAGTGTGATCTGACCGGAAGTCGGCAGGCCACCCAGCTGTAACAGTTCCTTGATTTCAGACTCTTTCGCACCGTCGAACACCGGCGTTGCGATCGGCATACCTTTTTTCAGGTTTTCAGCCAGACGCAGAACTTCTTCATCGCTGAAGGTATTCAGGTCAACTTTCTGACGAACATCTGAACCCAGATCGTAAGCACGCTGGATGAATTCGCGCAGTTTCGCGACTTCCTGCTGCTGTTTCAGCATGGCGTTGATCTTATCGCCGATACCTTTCGCAGCCATACCCAGGTGGGTTTCAAGGATCTGACCGATGTTCATACGCGATGGTACGCCCAGCGGGTTCAGCACGATATCTACCGGCGTACCGTTAGCATCGTGTGGCATATCTTCGATCGGGTTGATCTTAGAGATTACACCCTTGTTACCGTGACGACCTGCCATCTTATCACCAGGCTGGATCCGACGTTTAACCGCCAGATAAACCTTAACAATCTTCAGCACGCCCGGTGCCAGATCGTCGCCCTGAGTGATTTTACGGCGTTTCGCTTCGAGTTTTTTCTCGAACTCGTGTTTCAGTTCGTCGTACTGCTCAGCCAGTTGTTCCAGCTGATTTTGTTTCTCTTCGTCGGTCAGGCCGAGTTCTAACCAGCGATCGCGCGGCAGTTTGTCGAGCTTCTCAGCTTCAACACCACCGGAAACCAGCACAGCGTAGATACGGCTGAACAGGCCAGCTTCGAGGATTTGCAGTTCTTCAGACAGGTCTTTTTTCGCCTGCTTCAGCTGCATCTCTTCGATTTCCAGCGCACGTTTGTCTTTTTCTACGCCATCGCGAGTAAAGACCTGAACGTCGATAATCGTACCGGAAACACCGTTTGGCACGCGCAGAGAAGAGTCTTTAACGTCAGACGCTTTCTCACCGAAGATCGCACGCAGCAGCTTCTCTTCTGGCGTCAGCTGGGTTTCACCTTTCGGCGTTACCTTACCAACCAGAATATCGCCACCGGTTACTTCCGCGCCGATATAAACGATACCGGATTCATCCAGTTTGGAGAGCGCAGCTTCACCCACGTTCGGGATGTCAGCGGTGATCTCTTCCGGCCCCAGCTTGGTGTCACGGGACACACATGCCAGTTCCTGAATGTGGATGGTGGTGAAACGGTCTTCCTGGACAACACGCTCAGATACGAGGATGGAGTCTTCGAAGTTGTAACCATTCCATGGCATGAATGCCACGCGCATGTTCTGACCGAGCGCCAGTTCACCGAGGTCGGTGGACGGACCGTCTGCCAGCACATCACCACGTTCAACCGGCTCGCCCAGAGATACGCAAGGCATCTGGTTGATACAGGTGTTCTGGTTAGAACGGGTGTATTTGGTCAGGTTATAAATGTCGATACCTGCTTCGCCCGGGTACATCTCGTCTTCGTTAACTTTGATAACGATACGGGAAGCATCCACGTACTGGACGGTACCGCCACGTTTAGCAACCGCGGTAACACCGGAGTCGACGGCAACAGCACGTTCCATACCGGTACCAACCAGCGGCTTATCAGCGCGCAGAGTCGGAACCGCCTGACGTTGCATGTTCGCACCCATCAATGCACGGTTGGCGTCATCGTGTTCCAGGAACGGGATCAGGGACGCACCGACGGATACCACCTGCTGGGTGGATACGTCCATGTAGTCAACCTGGTCACGGCTGAACAAGCTGGATTCGCCTTTGCTACGGCAGGTAACCAGATCTTCTACAAAGTGGCCTTCGTCATCCAGGTTGGAGTTCGCCTGAGCGATAACGTAGTTGCCTTCTTCGATAGCAGACAGGTAATGAATTTCGTCAGTTACAACACCGTCGGTCACTTTACGGTACGGAGTCTCGAGGAAGCCGTATTCGTTAGTCTGTGCGTACACAGACAAGGAGTTGATCAGACCGATGTTCGGACCTTCAGGCGTTTCGATTGGACATACGCGACCGTAGTGAGTCGGGTGTACGTCTCGAACTTCGAAGCCTGCGCGTTCACGAGTCAAACCGCCTGGGCCGAGTGCAGAGATACGACGTTTGTGCGTAATCTCAGACAGCGGGTTGTTCTGGTCCATAAACTGAGACAGCTGGCTGGAACCAAAGAACTCTTTCACTGCTGCAGAAATCGGCTTAGCGTTGATCATATCCTGAGGCATCAGGGTATCCAGATCGCCCAGAGACAGACGCTCTTTCACCGCACGCTCAACACGTACCAGGCCAACGCGGAACTGGTTTTCCGCCATTTCGCCTACGGAACGGATACGACGGTTACCGAGGTGGTCGATATCATCGACTTCGCCTTTACCGTTACGGATATCGATGAGCTTCTTCATCACTTCGATGATGTCATCTTTGCTCAGGATACCGGAACCTTCGATTTCGTCGCGCAGCAGAGAACGGTTGAACTTCATACGACCAACCGCAGACAGGTCATAGCGGTCTTCGGAGAAGAACAGGTTCTCGAACAGGCTTTCAGCAGCTTCACGCGTCGGCGGCTCACCAGGGCGCATCATGCGGTAGATTTCTACCAGCGCGCTCAGACGATCGTTGGTTGGGTCGACACGTACAGTTTCAGAAATGTACGGACCGTGGTCCAGATCGTTGGTGAACAGCGTTTCGATACGCTTGTGGCCAGACTGGCTCAGCTTAGCCAGCAGATCCAGACTCAGCTCCATGTTAGCTGCGCAGATCAGCTCGCCAGTAGATTCGTCAACGTAGTCTTTAGCCGCAACTTTACCAGCAATGTATTCAACCGGAACTTCGATATGTTTGATATCGTCTTTTTCCAGTTGGCGAATGTGGCGCGCAGTGATGCGACGGCCTTTTTCGACGTAGACTTTGCCGTTAGCTTCGATGTCAAAGGAGGCGGTTTCACCACGCAGGCGTTCCGGCACCAGTTCCATCTGCAGCTTGTTGTCACGAATTTCGAAAACAACTTTCTCAAAGAACAGGTCAAGGATCTGCTCAGTGGTGTAGTTCAGTGCACGCAGAATAATAGTCGCTGGCAGTTTACGGCGACGGTCAATACGTACGAACAGGTTGTCCTTCGGATCGAATTCGAAGTCCAGCCAGGAACCACGGTAAGGGATGATACGCGCGTTATACAGCACTTTACCCGAAGAGTGGGTTTTACCTTTGTCGGAGTCAAAGAAGACGCCAGGACTACGGTGCAGCTGAGAAACGATAACACGCTCAGTACCGTTGATAACAAAGGTACCGTTGTCTGTCATGAGCGGAATTTCGCCCATGTAGACTTCTTGTTCTTTAATGTCTTTTACGGTGCCTTCCGGCGCTTCGCGCTCGTAGATCACCAGGCGCAGTTTTACGCGCAGCGGTGCGGAATAGGTCACGCCACGGATCTGACATTCCTGAACGTCAAACACCGGTTCGCCAAGGCGGTAGCTGACGTATTGCAGCTCGGAATTACCGCTGTAGCTCTGAATCGGGAAAACGGAACGGAAAGCTGCTTCCAGACCATACTGCCCTTCAGGATCTTGCTCGATGAACTTCTGAAACGAGTCAAGCTGGATAGAAAGGAGATAAGGTATGTCCAACACTTGCGGACGTTTACCAAAATCCTTACGAATACGTTTTTTCTCGGTATAGGAGTAAACCATTAGGGTTCCTCAGCTCGCTGACAAGTCGACCCATCTGTCCGACGAAGGGACAGTTTGTGCAACACTATTTTGTTGACCGGAAAATCGAATACTTTCCGCAATGCCTGTTGCTATCACGCTTAAACCATTTCATTGCGATTTACACAGAACTGACGTTCTGTCGCAGTATATTAAGACGTCGATAGAAACAAGCATTGAAAGGCACAGCAGTAGTCAAACAGTGTGAAATGCTACTGGCGCCTTACAGCGCAAAAAGGCTGGTGACTAAAAAGTCACCAGCCATCAGCCTAATTTCTTAGGCTGCAACCAGAAAAGTTGGCTTATTTAACTTCAACTTCAGCGCCAGCTTCTTCCAGAGATTTTTTCAGTGCTTCTGCGTCGTCTTTGCTCACGCCTTCTTTCAGCGCAGCCGGTGCAGATTCTACCAGGTCTTTAGCTTCTTTCAGACCCAGGCCAGTTGCGCCACGTACTGCTTTGATAACAGCAACTTTGTTAGCGCCAGCAGCTTTCAGAATTACGTCGAATTCAGTTTTTTCTTCAGCAGCTTCAGCCGGGCCAGCAGCTACAGCTACAGCAGCAGCAGCAGAAACACCGAATTTTTCTTCCATTGCAGAAATCAGTTCTACAACGTCCATTACGGACATAGCGGATACTGCTTCAATGATTTGATCTTTAGTGATAGACATTTAAATTGTTCCTGAAAATCAGAATAAGTTTATACGTAAGCAGATGCTTTACAAAGATAACTGCGATTAAGCAGCTTCTTTCGCATCGCGTACAGCAGCCAGAGTACGAACCAGTTTGCCAGCCGAAGCTTCTTTCATGGTTGCCATCAGGCGTGCAATTGCTTCTTCGTAGGTCGGCAGAGTTGCCAGGCGATCGATATTCGATGCCGTAATCAACTCACCTTCAAAGGCTGCGGCTTTGACCTCAAATTTTGCATTCGCTTTCGCGAACTCTTTGAACAGACGAGCAGCAGCGCCCGGGTGTTCCATAGAGTATGCAATCAGGGTCGGACCAACAAACGTGTCTTTCAGGCACTCGAACTGAGTACCTTCAACGACGCGGCGCAGCAGGGTGTTACGAACAACACGCATGTATACGCCAGCTTCACGACCTGCTTTACGCAGTTCAGTCATTTTATCTACAGTTACGCCACGGGAATCCGCAACTACTGCAGACAGCGCGCCTTTGGCTACTTCGCTGACTTCAGCAACAATCGCTTGTTTGTCTTGAAGATTTAAAGCCATTAGCTTTGCTCCTGGATGTTTGCCGGAACTCATGTTCCGGAACTCACTTCACTCCCCCCAACGGAGAGAGCGTCTAAATACGGTGAGCAGAAACAAGCCAGAGTATCAGAAATAATCTTAGCGTTCTGTCACCGTCTACGCAGGGCATTAAGTTTCTTACGAAACACCTGCGGTCTTCGACGGAGGCCTGGATTAGGCCAGGCTCCAACGAACAAATCTTTTCTATCTGTCGTTATTCAATCTGTAGCGGCGTTGACTGCCTTGCCACAGCCTGAATATCTCGGATATACGTCTGCAATTAGCAGAATACGTGGGGGTAAGATTGTAGACAAAATCACCGCCCACGTAAAGGCGAATATTAGTTCGCCACAGTCGCAGTCAGACCGGACTGATCAACGGCAACGCCAGCACCCATGGTGGTGGAGATGCTAACTTTCTTGATGTACACGCCTTTTGCCTGAGTCGGTTTTGCTTTTTTCAGCGCAACCAGCAGAGCTTCCAGGTTTTCTTTCAGTTTGTCAGCGTCAAAATCCACTTTACCGATGGTGGTGTGAATGATGCCGTTTTTGTCGTTACGGTAACGAACCTGACCAGCTTTAGCATTCTTAACAGCTTCAGCAACGTTAGGAGTTACAGTACCAACTTTCGGGTTTGGCATCAGGCCGCGCGGACCCAGAACCTGACCCAGCTGGCCAACAACGCGCATTGCATCCGGGGAAGCAATAACAACGTCAAAGTTCATTTCGCCTTTCTTGATCTGTTCAGCCAGATCTTCCATACCTACCAGCTCAGCGCCTGCAGCTTTAGCAGCTTCAGCGTTTGCACCCTGGGTAAATACGGCTACGCGAACGGAACGGCCAGTACCGTGCGGCAGTACAGTTGCACCACGTACGTTCTGGTCAGATTTACGAGCATCGATGCCGAGGTTAACAGCAACGTCCACGCTTTCTACGAATTTAGCAGTGGCCAGCTCTTTCAGCAGAGCGATAGCTTCGTTGATGTCGTACTGCTTAGTAGCATCAACTTTGTCACGGATCACGGACATGCGCTTGGTCAGTTTAGCCATTTCTTAGTCCTCCACTACCAGGCCCATGGAACGTGCAGTACCTTCAATGGAGCGAGTCATCGCTTCAATGTCGGAACCAGTCATGTCGGCAGCTTTGGTCTGCGCGATTTCCTGCAGCTGAGCGCGGGAAATTTTACCCACTTTGTCTTTGTTCGGCTTGCCGGAACCAGACTTGATACCAGCCGCTTTCTTCAGCAGAACTGCTGCCGGAGGCGTTTTGGTAACGAAAGTGAAAGAACGGTCAGCGTAAACGGTGATAACAACCGGGATTGGCAGACCTTTTTCCATGGAATCAGTTTTAGCGTTGAACGCTTTGCAGAATTCCATGATGTTCACGCCTTGTTGACCCAGTGCAGGACCTACCGGCGGACTCGGGTTAGCCATACCAGCTGCAACCTGCAGCTTGACATAGGCTTGGACTTTCTTAGCCATTCTAAATTCCTCTAGTTGGGTTATAACGCCTCAAGGAGGCTCCCCGTGATTAAATTCGTTTTACGGATAGGATCCATAAAAACAAAAGGCGCGAAATTGTATTCCAATCTCGCGCCTTGTGCAACGATTAAATCGTCGCTTTTTTGATCGGGGTGTTAGGCTTTTTCAACCTGAGCGAAGTCCAGTTCAACTGGAGTCGCACGACCGAAGATAGATACGGAAACTTTCAGACGAGACTTCTCGTAGTCCACTTCTTCAACCACGCCGTTAAAGTCAGCGAACGGACCGTCGCTAACGCGAACCATTTCACCAGGCTCAAACATCGTTTTCGGACGCGGTTTGTCGCCAACCTGCTGCAGACGGTTCATGATCGCATCAACTTCTTTGTCGCTGATCGGCGCCGGACGGTCAGATGTACCGCCGATAAAGCCCATCACACGCGGCACGCTGCGCACCAGGTGCCAGCTTGCGTCATTCATCACCATCTGGACCAATACATAGCCCGGGAAGAATTTACGTTCGCTCTTGCGACGCTGGCCGCCACGGATTTCGACCACTTCTTCGGTCGGCACCATGACTTCGCCAAACAGCTCTTCCATATTTTGTAACTTGATATATTCGCGCAGCGATGTAGCTACGCGGCCTTCAAAACCGGAAAACGCCTGAACGACGTACCAGCGCTTTTTAGGGGCTTCAGACATCTTAGAACCTCAGGCCAGTGATAAAGGATACCAGGCGAACCAGAATACCATCCAGTCCCCACAGGATCAGTGACATTACTGCGGTAACCGCAGCCACAATTAATGTGGTGTGCAATGTTTCCTGGCGAGTTGGCCAAATGACCTTACGGACTTCGGTTCTCGCTTCACGGGCAAAAGCAACGGTCGCTTTACCTTTTGTTGTCAACAGCGCGACACCACCCGCTGCGGCAATCAGAATCACTACGGCCAGCGCACGCAGCGGCAGCATCATGTCACGATAGAGGTAGTTGCCAACGATAGCTACAAGCAGCAATATAGCGACAACAACCCACTTCATCGCTTCCAGGCCGCGCCCGCTTCCTTGAGCTTCGGTATTCGCACTCATAAACCAACCTGTCAGAAGTATTCTACAAACATTTTCACCCCGCGTAAGCGAGGCGATCCAAACCGAAATGCTCTGGTGCGTTTCGGACTAAACGCCCTCTTCAGAGCCTGTCTCAGCAATGATTATGACAAATAAAATCACTGATGAGCCAGGTTCTGGTGTGAAAGCGTGCAAAAAGGGCATCAAATGATGCCCTTTTATTGCGCATTGCGTCAAATGTTATTCGGCAATTAGCTCATTACTTTGGCAACAACGCCCGCACCAACAGTACGACCGCCTTCACGGATTGCGAAACGCAGACCGTCGTCCATCGCGATTGGGTGGATCAGGGTAACAACCATTTTGATGTTGTCGCCCGGCATTACCATCTCAACGCCTTCCGGCAGTTCGATGGTACCAGTCACGTCAGTAGTACGGAAGTAGAACTGCGGACGGTAGCCTTTGAAGAACGGAGTATGACGGCCGCCTTCATCTTTGGACAGAATGTACACTTCAGATTCGAACTTGGTGTGCGGCTTGATAGAGCCCGGCTTAGCCAGTACCTGACCACGTTCGATTTCTTCACGTTTGATACCACGCAGCAGAACACCAACGTTCTCACCAGCACGGCCTTCGTCCAGCAGTTTGCGGAACATTTCAACGCCAGTACAGGTAGACTTAGCAGTCTCTTTGATACCAACGATTTCAACTTCTTCACCAACTTTGATGATACCGCGCTCTACACGACCGGTAACAACGGTACCACGACCGGAGATGGAGAATACGTCTTCGATAGGCAGCAGGAACGGCTTGTCAATCGCACGCTCTGGTTCCGGGATGTAAGAATCCAGGAAGCCAGCCAGTTCGATGATTTTCGCTTCCCACTCTGCTTCGCCTTCCAGCGCTTTCAGAGCAGAACCACGAACGATCGGAGTGTCGTCGCCCGGGAAATCGTACTGAGACAGAAGTTCACGAACTTCCATTTCTACCAGTTCCAGCAGCTCTTCGTCATCAACCATGTCGCATTTGTTCAGGAACACGATGATGTACGGAACGCCTACCTGACGACCCAGCAGGATGTGCTCACGAGTCTGCGGCATCGGGCCGTCAGTCGCAGCAACAACCAGGATCGCGCCGTCCATCTGCGCAGCACCGGTGATCATGTTTTTAACATAGTCGGCGTGGCCCGGGCAGTCTACGTGTGCGTAGTGGCGAGTCGGGGTGTCATATTCAACGTGAGAAGTGTTGATGGTGATACCACGAGCTTTTTCTTCCGGCGCGTTATCGATCTGGTCGAATGCACGAGCAGCACCGCCGTAGGTTTTAGCCAGTACGGT
>NZ_JAOWDG010000041.1:0-15039 GCF_030334745.1 Citrobacter sp. Cb080
TTCATCAGACAATCTGTGTGAGCACTACAAAGAACGTTTCTTTAAGGTAAGGAGGTGATCCAACCGCAGGTTCCCCTACGGTTACCTTGTTACGACTTCACCCCAGTCATGAATCACAAAGTGGTAAGCGCCCTCCCGAAGGTTAAGCTACCTACTTCTTTTGCAACCCACTCCCATGGTGTGACGGGCGGTGTGTACAAGGCCCGGGAACGTATTCACCGTGGCATTCTGATCCACGATTACTAGCGATTCCGACTTCATGGAGT
Organism: Citrobacter sp. Cb080; assembly: GCF_030334745.1. Lineage (NCBI taxonomy): Bacteria > Pseudomonadati > Pseudomonadota > Gammaproteobacteria > Enterobacterales > Enterobacteriaceae > Citrobacter > Citrobacter sp. Cb080. The sequence continues at coordinate 267 of NZ_JAOWDG010000041.1, forward strand.
CGAGTTGCAGACTCCAATCCGGACTACGACATACTTTATGAGGTCCGCTTGCTCTCGCGAGGTCGCTTCTCTTTGTATATGCCATTGTAGCACGTGTGTAGCCCTACTCGTAAGGGCCATGATGACTTGACGTCATCCCCACCTTCCTCCAGTTTATCACTGGCAGTCTCCTTTGAGTTCCCGACCGAATCGCTGGCAACAAAGGATAAGGGTTGCGCTCGTTGCGGGACTTAACCCAACATTTCACAACACGAGCTGACGACAGCCATGCAGCACCTGTCTCAGAGTTCCCGAAGGCACGTTCGCATCTCTGCAAACTTCTCTGGATGTCAAGAGTAGGTAAGGTTCTTCGCGTTGCATCGAATTAAACCACATGCTCCACCGCTTGTGCGGGCCCCCGTCAATTCATTTGAGTTTTAACCTTGCGGCCGTACTCCCCAGGCGGTCGACTTAACGCGTTAGCTCCGGAAGCCACGCCTCAAGGGCACAACCTCCAAGTCGACATCGTTTACGGCGTGGACTACCAGGGTATCTAATCCTGTTTGCTCCCCACGCTTTCGCACCTGAGCGTCAGTCTTTGTCCAGGGGGCCGCCTTCGCCACCGGTATTCCTCCAGATCTCTACGCATTTCACCGCTACACCTGGAATTCTACCCCCCTCTACAAGACTCTAGCCTGCCAGTTTCGGATGCAGTTCCCAGGTTGAGCCCGGGGATTTCACATCCGACTTGACAGACCGCCTGCGTGCGCTTTACGCCCAGTAATTCCGATTAACGCTTGCACCCTCCGTATTACCGCGGCTGCTGGCACGGAGTTAGCCGGTGCTTCTTCTGCGAGTAACGTCAATTGCTGCGGTTATTAACCACAACACCTTCCTCCTCGCTGAAAGTACTTTACAACCCGAAGGCCTTCTTCATACACGCGGCATGGCTGCATCAGGCTTGCGCCCATTGTGCAATATTCCCCACTGCTGCCTCCCGTAGGAGTCTGGACCGTGTCTCAGTTCCAGTGTGGCTGGTCATCCTCTCAGACCAGCTAGGGATCGTCGCCTAGGTGAGCCGTTACCCCACCTACTAGCTAATCCCATCTGGGCACATCCGATGGCAAGAGGCCCGAAGGTCCCCCTCTTTGGTCTTGCGACGTTATGCGGTATTAGCTACCGTTTCCAGTAGTTATCCCCCTCCATCGGGCAGTTTCCCAGACATTACTCACCCGTCCGCCACTCGTCACCCAAGGAGCAAGCTCCTCTGTGCTACCGTTCGACTTGCATGTGTTAGGCCTGCCGCCAGCGTTCAATCTGAGCCATGATCAAACTCTTCAATTTAAGTTTGATGCTCGTGAATTAAACTTCGTAATGAATTACGTGTTCACTCAGAGACTTGGTATTCATTTTTCGTCTTGCGACGTTAAGAATCCGTATCTTCGAGTGCCCACACAGATTGTCTGATAAATTGTTAAAGAGCAGTGCCGCTTCGCTTTTTCTCAGCGGCGCGGGGTGTGCATATTACGCCATCCCGCTGCAGAGTCAAGCGTTTATTTTCGCTTTTCTCTGCTGACCCGGCGGTTTGTAATCCGTTGTTCCGTGTCAGTGGAGGAGCATTATAGGGAGTTATTTCAGGCTGACAAGTTAAAAATACAAAAAACTTATCAAGCGACTACTTTTCAACCATCACATTGATTTTTGCTTTGTTTTTAAACAAAAACGAGCCCCGCAGGGCTCGTTTATTGTCGTTTTGTGACTTACTGCACTGCCACAATGCGATCGTCATTCACTTCCAGCCGAATCGTTTTGCCTGGAATCAGCTCACCAGACAGAATTTGCTGCGCTAGCGGGTTTTCGATCTGTTGCTGGATAGCACGTTTGAGTGGACGTGCGCCATACACCGGATCGTAACCATTCGCACTCAGCAGTTTAAGCGCCTCGTCAGAGATATGAATTTCATAGCCACGCTCTTCCAGACGTTTGTACAGACGTTGCAGTTGGATCTGTGCAATAGAAGCAATGTGCTGCTCACCCAACGGATGGAATACAACAACTTCATCTATACGGTTGATGAATTCCGGGCGGAAATTATGGCTCACGACGCCCAGGACCATATCCTTCATGTGGCCGTAGTCCAGCTCACCGAAGCGTTCCTGAATCAGATCGGACCCCAGGTTCGAGGTCATGATGACAACCGTATTACGGAAGTCGACCGTTCTCCCCTGCCCGTCAGTCAGACGACCATCGTCAAGCACCTGCAACAGAATATTGAACACATCCGGGTGCGCTTTCTCCACTTCATCCAGCAGGATGACAGAGTAAGGACGGCGACGTACCGCTTCTGTCAGATATCCACCTTCTTCATAGCCGACATATCCCGGAGGCGCCCCGACCAGACGAGACACCGAGTGTTTCTCCATAAACTCGGACATATCGATACGCACCATGGCATCATCACTGTCGAACATAAAGTTTGCCAGCGCTTTGCACAGTTCAGTTTTACCGACACCGGTTGGGCCGAGGAACAAGAATGAACCAATCGGGCGATTTGGATCGGACAAGCCAGCACGGCTACGACGGATGGCGTTAGAAACGGCTTCCACCGCTTCGTTCTGGCCAATCACGCGGCTGTGCAACTGCTGCTCCATACGCAACAGTTTTTCCCGTTCGCCTTCCAGCATGCGAGCAACCGGGATCCCGGTCCAGCGCGCCAGCACTTCTGCAATTTCTGCATCCGTGACTTTATTACGCAGCAGACGCATGGTTTTGCCTTCAGACTGGGTGGCTGCTTCCAGTTGTTTTTCCAGTTCAGGAATTTTGCCGTACTGCAGTTCAGACATCCGCGCCAGGTCGCCGACACGACGCGCCTGTTCGATAGCGATTTTCGCCTGCTCCAGCTCAGCCTTGATAGTTTGCGTTCCCGAAAGGGATGCTTTTTCAGCTTTCCACTCTTCTTCTAATTCAGAATACTGGCGCTCTTTATCGTCCAGCTCTTCGTTGAGCATCTCGAGACGTTTTTTACTCGCCTCATCAGACTCTTTCATTAATGCCTGCTGTTCCAGTTTGAGCTGGATAATACGGCGGTCGAGTCTGTCGAGTTCCTCCGGCTTGGAGTCAATCTGCATACGAATGCTGGATGCCGCCTCATCGATAAGGTCGATAGCTTTGTCCGGCAACTGACGATCGGCAATATAGCGGTGAGACAGCGTAGCTGCCGCAACAATCGCCGGGTCAGTGATCTGCACATGGTGGTGCAGCTCATAACGTTCTTTCAGGCCACGCAGAATCGCGATGGTGTCTTCTACTGAAGGTTCGGCTACAAATACTTTCTGGAAACGACGTTCCAGTGCCGCATCTTTTTCGATGTACTGGCGATATTCATCAAGCGTTGTTGCGCCTACACAGTGCAGTTCCCCGCGTGCCAGCGCAGGTTTCAGCATGTTCCCGGCGTCCATTGCGCCATCGGCTTTACCCGCCCCAACCATGGTATGCAGCTCATCAATAAACAGGATGACATTGCCTTCCTGTTTCGAGAGATCGTTCAGCACGCCTTTTAAGCGTTCTTCAAACTCACCACGATATTTGGCCCCAGCCACCAGCGCACCCATATCCAGCGCCAGCACACGGCGACCTTTTAAGCCTTCCGGCACTTCACCATTGATAATTCGTTGGGCCAGCCCTTCAACGATGGCCGTTTTACCAACACCTGGTTCGCCGATTAACACCGGGTTATTTTTAGTACGACGCTGCAGTACCTGAATGGTACGGCGGATTTCTTCATCACGCCCGATAACCGGATCGAGTTTGCCCTGCTCGGCACGTTCGGTCAGGTCGACGGTATATTTTTTCAAGGCCTGACGTTGGTCTTCAGCCCCCTGGTCATTCACGCTTTCACCTCCACGCATTTGTTCAATTGCCTGAGTGATATTCGCGGTCGTCGCACCTGCTGATTTTAGTAAATCGGTCAGCGTACCGCGTGACTCAAGCGCCGCCAGTACGAACAGTTCTGACGAAATAAAGTTGTCCCCACGTTTTTGCGCCAGCTTGTCGCAAAGATTCAGTACACGCACCAGATCCTGAGAAGGCTGCACATCACCGCCGGTACCTTCTACCTGCGGCAACCGGCTCAACGCCTGGTCAATGGCTGTACGTAACTGGCCAGCATTAATGCCAGCAGACGTTAATAAAGGACGTACCGATCCCCCTTCCTGATTCAGCAAGGCGCTCATTAGATGAAGTGGTTCGATGAATTGATTGTCGTGCCCCAATGCGAGTGACTGGGCATCGGCAAGAGCAAGCTGGAATTTATTAGTAAGACGATCCAGACGCATAACTCCTCCCATAACAGGTCAAAATTGCTACTGGAGATTAAATGAGGTCATCCCTCAATTATTCAAGGTGAATGACCTGAATTATGTGAAAAGAAAATTACACGTACCGGATCGTCTTGATTCTTTAGGTTATATCAGCCAAATAAAACTTGCCATACGACCCGTGGTATTGTCGCGACGATAAGAGAAGAACGTCTCACTTTCGCTGAACGTGCAACGGTCGCCGCCGTAGATGTTCTCTACTCCGATATTTGCCAGACGCTGACGCGCAAGCTGGTAAATATTCGCCAGATATTTATCATCATGCGGTACAAATGCGAGGTCCGCTTGCGGATCTTTCGCCATGAACGCTGCGCGAACTTCTGCTCCCACTTCAAACGCGTTCGGGCCAATCGCCGGGCCTAGCCAGGCAATAATGTTTTCAGGTTTGTCGGCAAAACACGCCACCGTCTCTTCCAGCACGCCGGCGCATAATCCGCGCCAACCCGCATGTGCCGCCGCGACTTCCGTTCCTGCGCGATTGCAAAACAGCACCGGCAGACAGTCGGCCGTCATCACGGCACACACGGTGCCCGGCGTATTGCTGTAAGAAGCATCCGCACGTTTGGAGGCGTAAGGCTCGCCGGTCAGTTTCAGGACATCCTTACCGTGGACCTGCTCCAGCCAGACTGGCTTTGACGGCAGATTGCCCGCAGCAAACAGCCGCTTGCGGTTCTCTTCAACATGTTCCGGGTTGTCGCCGCAATGGGCGCCCAGATTCAGCGAATCATAAGGCGGCATGCTAACACCGCCAATACGGGTAGAACTACACGCCACAACACCTTGCGGTATCGGCCACTGCGGGACAATTAGCTTACTCATAGCCAGGCAATATCATCCTTATGTTCTTCGAAATCAGCGCGCATCACTTCAATCAATTGCACCATATCTTGTGGAATCGGTGCGTGCCATTCCATTTCGATACCTGAAATTGGGTGATATAAACGCAGCATAGTCGCGTGCAGCGCCTGACGATCGAACTTACGCAGAACGGAGATAAATTCGTCAGAAGCGCCTTTCGGTGGACGCGGACGACCGCCGTAGACCTGATCGCCCACCAGCGGATGGGTGATATGCGCCATGTGCACGCGGATCTGGTGCGTACGTCCGGTTTCCAGACGCAGCCGCAGACGCGTGTGCACACGGAAGTGTTCCATAATACGATAGTGCGTCACCGCCGGTTTCCCCATCGGGTGTACCGCCATGTGCGTACGCTTGGTCGGGTGGCGGCTAATCGGTTCCTCAACGGTTCCGCCTGCCGTCATATGACCAATCGCCACGGCTTCGTACTCACGGGTAATTTCGCGCAGTTGCAGCGACTCCACCAGACGCGTTTGCGCCGGAACGGTTTTTGCCACCACCATTAATCCGGTCGTGTCTTTATCCAGACGGTGCACGATACCAGCACGTGGAACATCCGCGATTGGCGGGTAGTAATGCAGTAATGCATTCAATACCGTGCCATCAGGATTACCGGCGCCCGGATGCACTACGAGGTCACGGGGTTTGTTGATGACAAGAATATCATCATCTTCATAAACGATATCCAGTGGGATATCCTGAGGTTCAAAACGAACCTCTTCATCAATTTCTGCAGTGATGGAGACGCGCTCTCCACCCAACACTTTTTCTTTCGGTTTATCGCAAAGATTGCCATTTACCAGTACGCGCTGGTCAAGGATCCATTCTTTTATGCGCGATCGCGAATAATCAGGGAACAATTCGGCCAAAGCCTGATCTAAGCGTTGACCGAGCTGATTTTCGGAGACTGTTGCGGTGAGTTCTACTCGTTGTGCCATAAACTGCTTCTTCGTTTAACGTTGGGTTTTACGGCTTTGCCGTTTAATATAGTGTGCTATTGTAGCTGGTCTTAACCGGGAGCAGGAACAGAGAATCTCCCGTAAAACATTTTGAGGAAAGTCAAAACGTCATGACGCGCATGAAATATCTGGTGGCAGCAGCCACGTTGAGCCTGTTTTTGGCGGGTTGCTCTGGTTCAAAGGAAGAGGTGCCCGATAATCCGCCAAATGAAATCTACGCGACTGCTCAGCAAAAGCTGCAGGACGGTAACTGGAAACAGGCAATAACGCAATTAGAAGCGTTGGATAACCGTTATCCATTTGGACCGTATTCTCAGCAGGTGCAATTAGATCTCATCTACGCCTACTACAAAAACGCCGATCTGCCACTTGCTCAGGCTGCCATCGATCGTTTTATTCGTCTTAACCCGACACACCCTAACATTGATTATGTCATGTATATGCGTGGCCTGACCAATATGGCGCTGGATGATAGCGCACTGCAAGGATTCTTTGGTGTTGATCGCAGCGATCGCGATCCGCAACATGCCCGAGCTGCGTTTAATGACTTTTCCAAACTGGTACGTGGCTATCCGAACAGCCAGTACACCACTGACGCCACCAAACGTCTGGTATTCCTGAAAGACCGTCTGGCGAAGTATGAATATTCCGTTGTGGAATACTACACTGCCCGCGGTGCATGGGTTGCCGTGGTAAACCGTGTGGAAGGCATGCTGCGCGACTTCCCGGATACCCAGGCAACACGCAATGCCCTGCCGTTAATGGAAAATGCTTATCGCCAGATGCAGATGAATGCGCAGGCAGAAAAAGTAGCGAAAATCATTGCCGCCAACAGCAGCAATACCTGATTTATCTCAGAATGCAAACGGCAGCCCAAAGGCTGCCGTTTTTTTTATCCGTAAACGCCACAACTGAAGCGGTTTAGCTGCAACGCATCTCATCAAATATGGCTTGCTTTCAGGTATTCCTCAAGTAAAAAATCGCTTGTTCCTGCGGTGCCTCACAAAAAGGTTTTCTTGACAAAAAGCGACAAAAAAATGTGATTAACATCACACATTTTGACATTAGGAACGGTATGCTGGAATCACCAAGACGGGAAAGACAAGAGGTAAAATTTATGACAATGAACATTACCAGTAAACAAATGGAAATTACTCCGGCAATTCGCCAGCATGTCGCAGACCGTCTCGCCAAACTCGAAAAATGGCAAACTCATCTGATTAATCCACATATCATTCTGTCTAAGGAGCCGCAGGGTTTCATTGCTGATGCCACCATCAATACACCGAACGGACATCTGGTCGCCAGCGCAAAACACGAGGATATGTACACCGCAATTAACGATTTGATCAACAAGCTGGAACGGCAGCTCAATAAAGTGCAGCACAAAGGCGAAGCCCGTCGTGCAACAACTTCAGTCAAAGACGCCAACTTCGTCGAAGCAGAAGAAGAGCAGTCCCTTACATTGAGTGTATCGCCAACGCGCCTCCGGGCGCGTTTTTTGTTGACAGGGTGAAAACAGTACGGGTACTTTACTGACGTAGCCAAAGGAAAATTACATGAAACTTGTCCCGTTCTTCTTCGCATTCTTTTTTACCTTCCCCTGAATGGGAGGCGTTTCGTCGTGTGATAAAGAATGCGAAGACGAACAATAAGGCCTCCCACAACGGGGGGCCTTTTTTATTGATAACAAGAAAGGCAACACTATGACATCGGATAACCCATTGCTGGCGCTGCGCGATAAGATCAGCACGCTGGATGAAAAATTACTGGCCCTGCTGGCTGAGCGACGTGGACTGGCCGTAGAAGTTGGCAAAGCTAAGCTGCTTTCGCATCGTCCAGTTCGTGATATCGACCGTGAGCGCGATCTATTGGACCGACTGATTCAGCTTGGCAAAGCACATCATCTTGATGCTCACTACATCACTCGCCTGTTCCAGCTCATAATCGAAGACTCCGTCCTGACTCAGCAGGCACTGCTCCAGCAGCATCTGAACAAAATTAACCCGCACTCAGCACGCGTTGCTTTCCTTGGGCCAAAAGGGTCATATTCTCATCTTGCCGCACGTCAGTATGCTGCCCGCCATTTTGAACAATTTATAGAAAGCGGCTGCGCGAAATTTGCCGATATCTTTAATCAGGTCGAAACCGGACAAGCTGACTACGCAGTGGTTCCGATTGAAAACACCAGTTCCGGTGGGATTAACGACGTTTACGACCTGCTACAGCACACCAGCCTGTCTATCGTTGGCGAGATGACTATCACGATTGACCACTGCCTACTGGTGTCCGGCACGACAGATCTCGAGACCATTGAAACGGTATATAGCCATCCGCAGCCATTCCAGCAGTGCAGCAAATTCCTGAGTCGTTACCCGCACTGGAAGATTGAGTACACCGAAAGCACCTCGGCGGCGATGGAAAAAGTTGCGCAGGCTAACTCACCGCGCGTGGCGGCTCTGGGGAGCGAAGCCGGAGGCGTACTATACGGTTTGCAGGTTCTCGAGCATATCGAAGCTAATCAGACGCAAAACATCACCCGCTTCGTGGTACTGGCGCGCAAGGCAATCAATGTTTCCGATCAGGTGCCAGCAAAAACCACGTTGCTGATGGCGACAGGACAACAAGCCGGTGCGCTGGTAGAAGCTCTGCTGGTACTGCGCAACCATAATCTGATTATAACTAAACTGGAGTCACGCCCGATTCACGGCAATCCGTGGGAAGAAATGTTTTATCTTGATATCCAGGCCAACCTGGAATCACCCCAGATGCAAAAAGCATTGAAGGAGTTAGGTGAGATTACGCGCTCGATGAAAGTACTTGGCTGCTATCCAAGTGAGAATGTGGTGCCGGTCGATCCAAGCTAACGTTTGACAATGCCGGATGGCGCTACGCTTCTCCGGCATTCTATTTAGCCGATCCTTGTATGACTGATACAACGCATCAGCGTTGCCATCAAGCATCGTATTTATTGGCGACTATCGTTAGCCTGGCGCAACAAAGTACGGCTTTCATTCTGGAAGCGTTTCGCATAATCACCAAACCAGTGCTCCACCTTACGGAAGCTGTCGATGAACGCTTGCTTATCGCCCTGCTCCAGTAAACCGATCGCCTCACCAAAACGTTGGTAGTAGCGTTTGATCAGCGCAAGGTTACTCTCAGACGACATAATGATATCGGCATAGAGCTGCGGATCCTGGGCAAACAGACGTCCGACCATCGCCAGTTCAAGGCGATAAATTGGCGAAGAGAGTGCCAGTAACTGCTCCAGTTGAACATTCTCTTCCGCTAAATGCAGACCGTAAGCAAAGGTCGCAAAGTGACGCAATGCCTGAATAAATGCCATGTTCTGGTCGTGTTCAACAGCACTGATCCGATGCAGTCTCGCACCCCACACCTGAATCTGTTCCAGAAACCACTGATAGGCTTCCGGCTGACGTCCGTCACACCAGACGACGACCTGCTTTGCCAGACTGCCGCTGTCCGGGCCAAACATAGGGTGTAATCCCACCACCGGGCCGTCGTGCGCCGCCAGCATCGCCTGCAAAGGACCATTTTTCACCGAAGCCAGATCCACCAGGATGCAGTCGGACGGCAGACGCGGTAATTTGGCGATCACCTGCTCAGTGACGTGGATCGGCACGCTGACGATCACCATGCCCGCATCAGAGACGATCTCCGGCGCACGATCCCAGTCCTGCTGTTCCAGGATCCGTACCTGATAACCTGACAGGGTGAGCATTTTTTCGAAAAGACGTCCCATCTGACCGCCGCCGCCGACAATCACCACCGGTCGCAGAGAAGGACAAAGCGTTTTAAATCCTTTGTCGTTCTCACTGGAGTAAGACTCGCGCATAACCCGGCGCAGCACATCTTCAATCAGGTCCGGCGGCACGCCAAGGGCTTCCGCTTCCGCCCGGCGGGAGGCCAGCATAGAGGCTTCCCGTTCCGGCACGTAGATAGGCAGCCCAAAGCGGCTTTTTACTTCACCGACTTCGGCCACCAGCTCCAGGCGACGTGCCAGTAAACCCAGCAGTGCCTTGTCGACTTCATCAATTTGATCGCGTAATGCGGTCAATTCAGCAACCATAACCAACCTCTTATGCTACACGCGCCGACAGCTGGCCGTTTAAATCCTGGCTAATTTCACGCAGTAGCGCATCCGTCATTTCCCAGCTAATGCAGGCATCAGTTACAGACACGCCGTATTTCATTTCGCTACGCGGCTGTTCAGAAGACTGGTTGCCTTCGTGAATATTACTTTCAATCATCAAGCCAATGATCGAGCGATTGCCATCTTTGATTTGTGCAATCACGGATTCAGCCACGGCAGGCTGGCGGCGGTAATCTTTATTGGAGTTACCATGACTGCAATCTACCATCAGAGAAGGTCGTAGTCCCGCCTGCTCCATTTCTTTTTCGCACTGGGCGACATCCGCCGGGCTGTAGTTCGGCGCTTTACCACCGCGCAGGATCACGTGACCGTCCGGGTTACCCTGAGTTTGCAGCAGTGCAACCTGTCCAGCCTGGTTAATACCAACAAAGCGGTGCGACTGTGCCGCCGCGCGCATCGCGTTAATGGCGGTCGCCAGGCTACCGTCAGTACCGTTCTTAAAGCCGACCGGCATCGAAAGACCGGAAGCCATTTCGCGGTGAGTCTGCGATTCCGTGGTACGCGCACCGATTGCAGACCAGCTAAACAGATCGCCCAGGTATTGCGGGCTATTGGGATCCAGCGCTTCAGTTGCCAGCGGTAGTCCCATATTCACAAGTTCAAGCAGCAGCTGACGCGCAATTTTCAGGCCGGCTTCAACATCAAAAGAGCCATCCATATGAGGATCGTTAATTAACCCTTTCCAGCCGACGGTGGTACGGGGTTTTTCAAAATAGACGCGCATCACCAGGTAGAGGCTATCGCTGACCTCTGCGGCAAGGGCTTTAAACCGACGAGCGTACTCAATAGCCATTTCAGGATCGTGAATGGAACACGGACCACATACCACCAGCAGGCGCGGATCGCGACCAGAGATAATATCTGAAATGGTTTTACGCGACTGGGAGATTTGCGCTTCTTGCGCCTGGCTCAGCGGGAATTCAGCTTTCAGCTGCTCTGGAGTCATCAGAACCTGTTCGTCGGTAATATGTACGTTGTTCAGCGCGTCTTTTTGCATGGTGGTGATCCTGTTTAGCTCGTTTGCGATAGTTGATCCTCAGCGAGGAGGAGATAACGATAACACAACAGGTAAAGATTTCAATCCACAAACCGTAAATTTTAATTTACAACATACACTTTAATGACAGAATACGCCCTCCACTTCGTACATTAAAATTTACACCGTCCGGTATTGAGATCCACTATGCTTAAAAAAACGAGGGAGTACAGGCAATGAAGCAACTCATCAGCACCCTATTTCTATTACTTCTTAGCGGATGTCAGATAGATCCTTATACCCACGCCCCCACATGGACGGGAACCGCCTGGTACGACGCCGGAATACAAGATGCCATTTCGGGGTATGCCGTTAAAGATAATGAAACTCTTGCCGACAACTACAATGACCCCGAAGTCGATCGTACGGAATATCTTAAGGGTTATGCCGAGGGACAACGTAAAATCTGCCAGCCGGATTTTGTTTACGCCAGAGGTTTGACCGGGAAAACCTTTCCCCCAAGTTGTGATACGGTCGAAAATATTGACCAGTTACACAGTGCCTGGCAAAAAGGAGCAAACGAAGGTGCCACCTCAATAAGATTAAATTAAACAATAGCTTATATTTTATAAATTACTAAGATTTAACTTAAATCACTAATAGCTTTCCACCTGGCATAATGACGGCTTAGGAAAATAATGTTATTTTGTCCTAAATAATCTTGAATGTATTTCGACGTTTTACGGCAAACGCTGGTAGGTAACTATTCATGAGCTATTCTTACCGACTCATACTTCTACTGGCACTGCTCCTGACCGGATTACCGCTGTACGCCCAAAGCGTTACGGAAGAAGCAAAATCTGTACGCGCTATGGTTTCCGGCATCGTCAGTTATACGCGCTGGCCTGCACTGTCCGGGCCCCCCAAACTGTGTATTTTCTCTTCATCGCGTTTTTCCAGTGTCCTGGGAGATACCAGTGCCGGAGCATTACCCTATCTTCCCGTTATCATTCGTACGGAACAAGAAATATTAGTTTCGCAGTGTGACGGTTTTTATTTTGGAAAAGAATCCCCTACTTATCAGGTGGAATTAAAGAATAAATATCCGTCTAAGGCATTGCTATTAATTGCCGAACAGAACCCCGAATGCGTTATTGGCAGCGCCTTTTGCCTCATAATTAAAGATGAAGATGTGAGATTTTCCGTAAATATGGATTCCCTTTCACGCAGTGGCGTAAGGGTCAGTCCGGACGTATTAATGCTTGCACGGAATCAGAAGCATGGATAAGGGCCATTCTCCCATAACACGCCCGACGTTTAAGCGGACATTACGGCGTATCAGCATAATCAGCGTTCTGGTAACTATGACGCTGATCTGGCTGCTGCTCAGCATTTCTTCGGTGCTGGCATTGAGACAGTATGCGCAAAAGAACCTGGATCTGACCGCTGCAACCATGACCCGCACGCTTGAAGCAGCATTAGTTTTTTCTGATGGCGTCGCAGCAACTGAAACGCTGGCAGCACTAGGCCAGCAGGGGCAATTTTCCGTTGCAGAAGTTCGTAATAAAAACCAGAAGGTGATCGCCACCTGGCGCTATAACGCGCAGGATACCACTGAAAAAATCAGCGGACTTATCAGCCACTGGCTGTTCCCACAACCGGTCACTCAACCTATTTTGCATAATGGCAACGTCATCGGCGAAGTACGATTGACTGCGCGCGATAGCGTTATCAGCCATTTCATCTATTTGTCGCTGGCTGTCCTTACCGGGTGCATTCTGTTGGCCTCTGGCATTGCATTAATGCTCACTCGTTATTTACATAATGGCGTCGTGGAAGCCCTGCAAAATATAACCGAGGTGGTACATGATGTTCGTACCAACCGTAACTTTTCACGGCGCGTTTCAGAAGAGCGCATTGAAGAGTTTCACCTTTTTGCCCAGGATTTTAATAGTCTGCTGGACGAGATGGAGGAGTGGCAACTTAAACTGCAGGCAAAGAACGCCCAGCTTTTGCGTACGGCGCTACACGATCCGCTGACCGGCCTGGCGAATCGCGCCGCATTTCGCAGCAGCATTAACGCCCTGATGAATGACCATGCCGCCCACAGCAGCTCCGCACTGTTATTCCTTGATGGTGATAATTTTAAATTTATTAATGATACCTGGGGTCACGCAGCGGGGGATCGGGTCCTGATTGAAGTTGCAAACAGGCTGTCCGAGTTTGGTGGTAATCGACATCACCCCTACAGACTTGGCGGCGATGAGTTCGCTATGGTGCTGTACAGCGTTCACTCTGAATACGAAGTTCAGCGGATCTGCGCGGCACTGTCACACGAGTTTAACCGACCTTTTGACCTGCATAACGGTCATCAGGCAAGCATGACTCTCAGCATTGGTTTTGCGCTGACGTGGGAACATGCCTCTGCCGAGAAATTACAAGAACTTGCCGATAAAAATATGTATCAGGCCAAAAATTTGCGTTCTGAACGCATTATTAAAAAATAAGGACTTACACATGCTAAAACGTCTATCATCCCCTTTCCTTCTGCTTTTACTGATTTTGGCAGGCTGTCAGGCACCTCAGGGAAAATTTACCCCGGAGCAAATTGCAGCCATGAAATCGTACGGATTTACCGAAGCTTCCGGAGACTGGTCTCTTGGTCTGTCTGACAACATCCTGTTTGACAAAAACGACTATAAGCTCCGCCCTGAAAGTGAAAAGCAGATCCAGGAAATGGCATCCAAACTGGCAGCTACCGGGCTAAACCATGCGCGTATGGATGGTCATACCGATAACTACGGCGAAGACAGCTACAACGAAGCGCTGTCGCTCAAACGCGCGAATGTGGTTGCCGATGCGTGGGCACAGGGCGCCAACATTCCCCGCACTAATCTGACAACGCAGGGACTCGGGAAAAAATACCCGATCGCCAGTAATCAGACGTCAAAAGGTCGTGCTGAAAACCGCCGGGTTGCAGTCGTGATCGCTACGCCGTAAAAGTCCTCAACTGGCTGCGCGCCGCGCAGCCATCCAATTGCAATAAAACAAAAGAGTAAGGTCGGAATAAATAAATATCCTCCGGCATAGCCGGAGGTTTTTCGGATGCGCCTATAAGGCTCTGTTACCAGCCGCGCCCTAACAGGCGCATACGATCTGACATTTGCATCAGACTTCGTTACTTACGGCCCGTAAACGGGCTACCCGCATAAGGGATCGATAACTGCTCACCCATTTTATCTTCTGCAAGCTGCTGCTTTATGTATTCCTGTATCTTCACCGTGTTCTTACCCACCGTATCTACGTAGTATCCCCGGCACCAGAACTCTCTATTCCTGTACTTGAATTTCATATCCCCAAACTGTTCATACAGCATCAGACTGCTTTTCCCTTTCAGATACCCCATAAAGCCGGATACGCTCATTTTGGGTGGGATTTCCACAAGCATATG
>NZ_JAOWDG010000042.1:0-10844 GCF_030334745.1 Citrobacter sp. Cb080
CTAAATCACGTCAGCGCTGGCTGTTTTACGCGTATGACAGGATACGGAGGACGGTTGTGGCGCACGTCTTCGGTGAACGCACTCTGGCCACACTGGAGCGTCTTCTGAGCCTGCTGTCGGCCTTTGAGGTCGTGGTATGGATGACGGATGGCTGGCCGCTGTATGAATCCCGCCTGAAGGGAAAGCTGCACGTAATCAGCAAGCGTTACACTCAGCGCATTGAGCGACATAACCTGAATCTGAGACAACATCTGGCAAGGCTGGGACGGAAGTCACTGTCGTTCTCAAAATCGGTGGAGCTGCATGACAAGGTCATCGGGCATTATCTGAACATAAAACACTATCAGTAAGTTGGAGTCATTACCCAGCGTGGTTAACATGGATTCCCAATGAAATCGCCATGACGGACGCGACTATCCTGCGGACTATCGACTATGAACAATGCCGTGTACATATATTAGGAAACGCCCTCACCGATACCATAACCGAAAAGAAAGCGCTGGATATTTTCAAGTCCGTGGGCATTAACCCCGACTGTTCGTACCCAAAAGATCTGTATCTCAATACCTGGGCGAGCAACCATAATCTGGTTGAGTGGTCGTTTGCCGCTGAATGCGGGCTGAACCTCGGCTATTACCATTGCATCAGCCAGTATCGCCATCATGAGGAATGATATGAAGCAAGAAAGCGATCACTCTCCTTTACTATGGTCAGTCGTGATTGCCATTTTTGGGCTGGCGGCTATCGCTTTTTTTATTATCGCCGGGAATGCGAAAAAACAAGAAATCAGTTTTTCCTGCTCCTCGGAATTCACGTCGATACTCGACATCCAGGATACAAAAAAGGTACTCCATGGAATAATGCTGATTACCAGCTACAACTCCGGACACCTTTCATTGTCAGTACAAGGGAAACTCAAAAGTGATGATGGCGAGTTTGCTGTGAACCGAAAACTGTTCTTTCGCTATGCCCGACCACTCGGCCATACCGCCGGTGTTTTCATGCTCACTCCCAACGGACGTGAAAAATCCCCCGATGATGAAGCAACGGATGCTGTCGATTATCTCTTCTTCGACGCTTACGAACGTGCCGACAAGCTGTATATGCTAAAGCACTTGAATGAAGAAACGGTGCTTATCGGCGATAACTTTTCACCCCGCTTCGCCTGCGTGATGAATCACTTCGCAGGTTGATCTGCCCCCTGGATATGCGTCGGGTTAAGGATGACCTGATGTGTTGCCTGCCCGATAGCACGGACTTGGTCGATAAAGTGTGATGATGAGATTATTATTGTTGGCGGGCCAAAACGACGAAAGCCTGAATCATTTCTGATTCAGGCTTTCTGAATAGTGGCGGAATGGACGGGACTCGAACCCGCGACCCCCTGCGTGACAGGCAGGTATTCTAACCAACTGAACTACCACTCCGCGTTGTGTTCCGCTTGGGAACGAAGCGAATATTACGGATTGCCTCACGCCTCGTCAACGCTTTTTCTCACGTTTTTTAATCGTTTGCTGCAAAAATCACCCGAATGGTCATTTCCATACGGAAAACGTACAAACTATGCCCGCCAGAGGCAACTTCCGCCTTTCTTCTGCACCAGGTCAAGGCGCGACTCATGGGCCGCTAACTCTTCATCAGTGGCGAAAACAACGCGTAGTTTGCTGGACTGTCGCACAATACGCTGGATCCCCGTGTCATTCTGCTGCTGGCTGTCACCTTCCATTGAAAACGCCATCGTGGTCTGCCCACCGGTCATCATCAGATAAACGTCGGCCAGAATCTGGGCATCGAGCAATGCGCCGTGCAGGGTTCGCTTACTGTTGTCTATTTCATAGCGTGAGCATAACGCATCAAGGCTGTTGCGCTTGCCAGGAAACATTTTCCTCGCCAGCGCCAGGCTATCGGTAATTTTGCAGAATTCGTTTGTCTTCGGAATATCCCGCCTGAGCTTAGCGAATTCGTAATCCATAAAGCCGATATCAAACGATGCGTTATGGATGACCAGCTCCGCACCGCGGATGTAGTCGAGAAACTCATCGGCCACATCGGCAAACGTAGGTTTATCAAGCAGGAATTCGTCTGCGATTCCGTGTACACCAAACGCTTCCGGGTCCACCAGCCGATCCGGTTTCAGGTAAACGTGGAAGTTATTCCCGGTCAGGCGGCGGTTCACCACTTCAACCGCACCGATCTCAATGATCTTGTGGCCTTCGTAGTGGGCGCCAATCTGGTTCATACCGGTGGTTTCGGTATCGAGGACGATCTGTCGTGTAATTCCAGTGCTCATAACGGTCATTTATGTCAGACTTATCGTTTGATTTCGATTTGCTAAAACAGGAAGTCTACCAGAGATGCTTAAACAGGTAGAGATTTTCACCGATGGTTCTTGCCTGGGAAATCCAGGGCCAGGTGGTTATGGGGCGATTTTACGCTATCGCGGGCGCGAAAAAACCTTTAGCGAAGGCTACAACCTCACCACCAATAATCGCATGGAGCTGATGGCGGCAATCGTTGCGCTGGAAGCCCTGAAAGAACAGTGTGAAGTGATACTCAGCACGGACAGCCAGTATGTGCGCCAGGGCATTACGCAGTGGATCCACAACTGGAAGAAGCGCGGCTGGAAAACAGCAGATAAAAAACCAGTGAAGAACGTCGATCTGTGGAAACGTCTGGATACCGCGCTGGGGCCGCATCAAATCAAATGGGAATGGGTTAAAGGCCATGCGGGCCATCCGGAAAACGAACGCTGTGATGAGCTTGCGCGCGCCGCAGCAATGCGTCCCACTCAGGATGATATTGGGTATCAGGCGGAGGCTTAAGCGTCCGGTTTACGGTATTGCCGGGTTGCGCCAACGGCCTGGCGGATAGGCGTTTTGCTTTTATTTTGTTTCATCGGGTTGAGCGTAAGCGGAATGGTTCGCTTACGCGCAACCACCAGTTGCAAACAGCCCAGCGCAGGGATATGGGCGCTTAACATTTTCCCGCCCTTCTTGTTCCAGGGCAGGACATGAAAACGGCTATAGTGCAGTACTTCAAAATTCAACAATGAGAGCCAGTCCAACTGCCGCATGAGGGTAAACATCCGGCTGTTGTAGGGCGATGTTTTACGCAATACGGGCACCAGTTTACGCAATCCCATCAGACTTACCGGGTTAAAGCCGCTCAGAATCAACCAACCGTCATCAATAAGCACGCGATCGGCTTCATGCAGTAAGCGATGTGGATCGGAACACCACGGCAGCGTATGAGCCAACAAACAAACATCCACGGACTTATCGGCAAAGGGCAGATGTAAAGGATCGGCAGTCACCTGCATGGGAGCGCCATGCAAAGAAACATTTACCTGATGAGAAACCGCGCACGCTTCAGAATTGATTTCTGCGCTTAAATTACCAATCTTAAGCAGATGAAATCCGTACATTTTTGCGAACCACGGGTTAAGCTGATGCTCCAGCGCCTGACGATAGTGTTCGCCCCAGGGCAAATCATCCCAACTAACGGGCGCTACGACAGTTTGAGGGATCCTTGCCGGTTTCATCACAACCTTCCGTTACGCATTGAGAGGTAATCTATGAATCTTAACAGTATTCCTGCATTTCAGGACAATTACATCTGGGTCCTGTCGAATAATGACAAACATTGTCTGATTGTGGACCCGGGTGAAGCAGCACCTGTTCTGAAAGCTATTGCAGAACATAACTGGGTTCCCGAGGCCATTCTGCTGACACATCATCATCAGGATCACGTGGGCGGCGTGAAAGAACTTCTGCAACATTTCCCACAAATAGCGGTATACGGACCGGCTGAAACGCAAGATAAGGGAACGACGCATATAGTCGAAGATGGCGATATTGCACTCGTTTTGGGGCATGAATTTACGGTAATTGCTACGCCGGGTCACACTTTAGGACATATCTGTTACTTTAGCCACCCTTACCTGTTTTGCGGCGACACGCTCTTCTCCGGTGGCTGCGGTCGGCTTTTTGAAGGCACAGCATCTCAAATGTATCAATCACTTAAAAAACTAAACGCACTTCCTGACGATACATTGATTTGTTGCGCACATGAGTACACATTAGCAAACATGAAGTTTGCCTTAAGCATTCTTCCGCACGATCCGTTCATAAATGAATATTATCGTAAAGTTAATGAGTTACGCGTAAAAAAACAAATGACACTGCCCGTAATTCTGAAAAATGAGCGACGAAATAATCTTTTTTTAAGAACGGAAGATATTGATTTAATTAATGAAATAAATAAAAAAACAATATTGCAACAACCTGAAGAGCGTTTTGCCTGGTTAAGGTCAAAGAAAGATACGTTCTGACAATTGCGGGTTGCCTTTTGAAAACTTCGCCGTTATGATCGGTCGTCTTTTAAGCAACTATTGACACACACATGAAGGCAAAAGCGATATTACTCGCCTCTGTCCTGCTTGTTGGGTGCCAGAATACTGGTAACGTCCAACAACACGCACAGAGCCTTTCTGCAGCTGGTCAAGGGGAAGCAGGAAAGTTTACAAGTCAGGCGCGATGGATGGACGACGGAACATCTATCGCTGCTGATCAAGATTTGTGGGCTTTCATTGGTGACGAGCTAAAGATGGGAATTCCGGAAAACAACCGGATTCGCGAACAGAAACAGAAGTATTTACGCAATAAGAGCTATCTCCACGATGTAACTTTACGGGCAGAGCCGTATATGTACTGGATAGCCGGGCAGGTTAAGAAACGTAACATGCCAATGGAACTGGTACTACTACCCATAGTGGAGAGCGCTTTTGATCCTCACGCAACGTCTGGCGCCAATGCCGCAGGTATTTGGCAGATCATTCCGAGCACGGGGCGCAATTATGGTTTAAAACAGACCCGCAATTATGATGCACGTCGCGACGTTGTGGCTTCCACCACCGCCGCACTGGACATGATGCAGCGTCTGAACAAAATGTTTGATGGCGACTGGCTGCTGACCGTTGCTGCTTATAATAGCGGTGAAGGTCGTGTCATGAAGGCAATTAAAACGAACAAAGCCCGTGGTAAACCCACTGACTTCTGGTCGTTGCCATTGCCTCAGGAAACGAAGCTATATGTGCCAAAAATGCTGGCATTGAGCGATATACTCAAAAACAGCAAACGCTATGGCGTGCGTCTGCCAACAACAGACGAAAGCCGCGCGTTGGCACGTGTTCGCCTGAGTAGCCCGGTTGAAATGGCTCAGGTTGCCGATATGGCGGGTATTTCCGTCAGCAAGCTGAAAACCTTCAATGCAGGCGTGAAAGGCTCCACGTTGGGTGCCAGCGGTCCGCAATATGTGATGGTGCCAAAGAAGCATGCAGAGAAGCTGCGTGAGTCTCTGGCCTCAGGCGAAATTGCAGCCGTGCAGTCAACGTTGGTTGCGGATAACACGCCGCTGAACAGCCGCAGCTACAAAGTTCGCTCTGGCGATACGCTTTCTGGCGTCGCTTCACGTCTTGGCGTAAGCACCAATGACCTTAAGCAGTGGAATAATCTGCGCGGGTCATCGCTGAAAGTAGGCCAAAATCTGACGGTGGGCGCTGGTACCAGCGCACAGCGACTGGCGAACAACAGCGATAGCATCACCTATCGTGTGCGTAAAGGCGACTCGCTCTCGAGCATTGCCAAACGCCACGGGGTTAACATCAAGGATGTGATGCGCTGGAACAGCGATACGAACAATCTGCAGCCAGGCGATCAGCTAACGTTGTTTGTGAAAAACAGCGGTATGCCGGACTCCTGATAGCATTGTAGAAATGAAGGCACTGGTTTCCCCCCAGTGCCTTTTTTATTTATCCCGCTTTATGTGCTTCAACCATTATCGTGTCGCTGGTAAACGAGCCATCTTCCTGTAACGCAAAATAGGCTTTCACTTCCGCAGAAGCACTTTGTTGGTATACACGGATCGCGTCGCTCAATGCTGCAGGCGTGCGCATCCGCGCCACCCACGAACTGAACTCCAGCGGCAGACGATCGGTTAACAAGGTATCGGCAATCAGATTGGCGTCATTGATTAACGACAGCCATTCTCCGCTGGAATAGTTGCGTACGTGCGAGGTATCGCGTAACGCCTCCACAGTTTGCAACCAGATGTCACGTACAGGATGGCCTGGCGACATCACATCCATCACAATCAGCACGCCGCCGGGCTTCAGAACGCGGTTCACTTCTCGCAACGCACGCCCGACATCATGCCAGTGATGCGCGGAATAGCGGCTAATCACCACGTCAAATACGTTATCTTCAAACGGCAGGCTTTCAGCATAACCCTGCCGTGTGGCGATATTCTCCAGACCTCTGTCCTTTGCCGCTTCAGTGACCACGTCAAGCATCTGCGACGATAAATCATATGCCACTACCTGCTTTACGTATTGCGCGGCCACAAAGCTGGCGTGCCCCGCTCCGCATCCCATATCCAACACACGGGCCTGCGGAAATGCCAGCAACCTTTCCCCCAGACGTTGCAAGTCACGACCAGAGGCGTGCACCGCACTGGTTAAGTAGGCATTAGCCTGAGAGCCAAACTGTTTTTCGACGTTGTCATGATGAGAGCGTGTTGTCATTGTGTTGTCCTTCGGTTGTTGTGAAATATGAAGGGCAACCATCACAGGCCTGCCCTACGGCAGACCTGACACACCGTTATTGTTCAGGTTTGCCGGGACTGAATTCAACGAGTAGCGGGTTGTGGTCGGAGGCGCGGGTGACCAGCACAGAGGCCTCACTCACGTTCAGACCGCGATAGAACACAAAATCGAGAGGACGACCAAACGCGCGGCGGCGCTGATCGTCGGTAAAGCGCACCTGGCGCAGCGACATTTCACGCGCAAAGCGGTACAGCGCATTCATCCGTCGACGGCTCCAGGCATTAAAATCGCCGGCCATAATCACCGGACCGCTGTGATGAGCAATCTGATCGCCAATGGGAAGTAACTGCTTACTATAGACATCAACGCCAAGGCTAAAGTTAACCGCGTGGATATTCACCACCATTAACAACCGAGTGTCAGGCAACGGGTACACCGTCACCAGCGCCGATTTCGCCAGCCGTAAAATAGGCTCACGCTCGCGCAATGGGCAGCAGTAAACAGGATGGGCGGAGGAGAGTGTCATAACGCCAGAGGGGTGCTGAGGCAGCACAAAGGCGGGAACCTGGTCGGCAGCGAGATAGTTAGTGGTCGCAAACTGCACCAGTTCTGGTGTGGTTTGCGCTTCCTGCAATAACACCAGATGCGCGTCTTTACCAAAATTCTTCAGCACCGACTGCCATTCTGCTCGCTGCTGTTTAAAAATATTCCATACCAGCACGCGAATGCGATCTTCACTGCTCAACGGTACGCCTGCGGGTAATGCCTGGCCAATATGCGCAAACGAGCCCGGCGGTAAAATCCGCTCGGCGGGTTGTCCGGCAACATAACGCATGGCATAGGTGTTTTTTCGCACTTTAGACTTTCAAACCTCTGTAACGTCAACCAGTCCGCAGCCGGACTGGTTCTTCTGTTATAGGGATTTTAGCACTCACTTTCAACGAACAATTGCAGTTTGTTTTGTAAGTGGGCGCTTACATCAATGATTTACCCCAGAGCAACGTGCGTGGGCTTATCAAGACGGCCGCTCAGCCCCATCAGCAGGAAAGCCACCAGAACAATAAGTGCGCCAATCCATGGTGTCTGCGCCAACCCATAATGCTCGACCGTTTGTCCGCCAATCACGGAACCCAGTGCAATACCAATGTTAAACGCTGCAATGTTCAGCCCTGACGCCACATCAACAGCATTGGGCGTAAATTGTTCCGCTTTCTGTACCACGTAGACCTGCAACCCCGGTACGTTACCGAAGGCAAAGATCCCCATCACCAGAATGGTAGCCAGCGCGGCGTACTGCGTGGAAGCCGTCAGTTGGAAGACCATCAGCAGAACAAACAGTGCGGCGAAAATGAATTTCAACGCAGGAACCGCACCATGTTTATCCGCCAGCTTACCGCCCCAGATATTGCCGATAGCGACTGATACGCCGTAACCCAGTAAGATCCAGCTCACCGCTGCCGGGGAGAAGCCCGCCAGATCCTGCATCATCGGTGCCAGGAAGGTGAAAGCCGTGAACACACCACCGTAGCCCAATGCCGTAACGGCGTAAATCAGCAACAAACGAGGATGAGTCAGCACTTTCACCTGGTCGCGAATGCTGGCGGCCGCTCGACCAGGAATGTTAGCCGGGATCAGCAGTTGACTACTAATCAGCGCAATCACGCCTAACATTGATACTGCCAGGAAAGTCTCACGCCAGCCAAAGTGCTGGCCGATAAACGTACCCAGCGGCACGCCCGTGACCAGTGCCACCGTTAAGCCACCGAACATAATAGCGATGGCGGAAGCTGCTTTTTCTTTTGGCACCAGACTTGTCGCGATAGTGGAACCAATCGAGAAGAATACGCCGTGAGCCAGCCCCGTCAGCAGACGGGCGACAATAAGTGTCATATACCCGGGTGCCTGCCATGCCAGTAAATTCCCCGCCGTAAACAGGACCATCAGCGCGACAAGCAACTTTTTACGTGGCAGGCTTCCGGTCAGAGCGGTCAGCACTGGTGCGCCAATCGCCACACCCAGCGCATAGATTGAAACCAGCATCCCGGCTGAAGGTAACGAGATTGCCAGTTGTTGAGCGATGGTCGGCACCAGGCCAACAATCACAAACTCAGTCGTGCCAATAGCGAAGGCACTTATTGTTAGTGCAAATAATGCGAGAGGCATAAATAACTCCGTAACATCAGTAATCAGATGACACGCAGTATGCCGGGATGTTTTAATAACAAAAATATTCAAAATCTCAATATAATTTTGCGTCAGGTGCAAAAATGAAAGCAACCTCTGAAGAACTTGCGATTTTTGTGGCCGTTGTGGAAAGCGGCAGCTTCAGCCGGGCGGCAGAACAACTCGGTCAGGCTAATTCCGCAGTCAGTCGGGCAGTAAAAAAGCTGGAGATGAAATTGGGTGTGAGTCTGCTTAATCGAACTACCCGACAGCTAAGCCTGACTGAAGAAGGAGAACGCTACTTCAGGCGTGTGCAGCAGATACTGCAAGAGATGGCAGCAGCAGAAACGGAAATCATGGAGTCGCGCAATACCCCGCGCGGCCTGCTGCGTATCGACGCGGCAACGCCGGTGATGCTGCATTTCCTGATGCCGCTAATCAAACCGTTCCGTGAGCGATATCCTGAGATGACGTTGTCTCTTGTCTCCTCAGAAACGTTCATCAATCTTATTGAACGAAAAGTGGATGTCGCGATACGAGCAGGTACGCTGACTGACTCAAGCCTGCGTGCGCGTCCGTTGTTTACCAGCTATCGTAAGATTATTGCCTCACCGGACTATATTGCCCGTTTTGGCAAGCCCGAGACTGTCGAACAGTTAAAGCAGCATCTGTGTCTGGGGTTTTCCGAACCCGTTTCACTCAATACCTGGCCGATTGCCCGTAGCGACGGACAGCTCCATGAGGTCGAATGTGGGATTTCTTCCAACAGCGGGGAAACGTTAAAACAGCTTTGCCTGAGCTGCAATGGTATCGCATGTCTTTCAGATTATATGATTGATAAAGAGATCGCGCGGGGAGAACTGGTGGAGCTGCTGGCCGATAAACGTCTGCCGGTAGAAATGCCTTTCAGCGCCGTTTACTACAGCGATCGTGCGGTCAGTACACGCATTCGGGCATTTATAGACTTTTTAAGTGAGTATATAAGAACAGCTCCCGAAGGAGCCGTGAAAGAGGGTTAAAGGTACAGAGGGTCGGGCAATTAATCCCAATCAGGGGCCAGGCCTTCCGGGCTGACCAGACGATCGTTGCAGTCCAGTGCCGCGATCGCTTTTTTATCTTCAGTATCCAGATGCAGGTCCAGCGTCAGCAGGTTGCTTGCCAGGTTTTCACGCTTGGTAGATGAAGGGATCACGGAGTAACCTTCATCCATTGCCCATGCCAGAATAACCTGCGCCGGGGTCGCGTTATGTTTAGCGGCAATGCGTGCAATCACTTCATCTTTTAGCGCCTTACCGTAAGCCAGCGTCATGTAAGAGGTGATGTGGATACCGTGCGCTTTAGCCCAGTCAACCACCTTACGACTCTGCAGATACGGAGACAGCTCAATCTGGTTGGTCGCGATATTGTCTGCACCTACTGTAGCAATGGCTTTTTCCATCAGTGGAATAGTGAAATTTGAGACACCAATTTCGCGAGTCAGCCCCTGCTCTTTCGCTTCAAGCAGCGCCTGCATAAACTCTTCAACGGATACCGCATCGCCCGGAGATGGCCAGTGGATCAGCGTCAGATCGACATAATCCGTACGCAGTTTCTTCAGACTTTCTTTCAGACTTGGGATCAGTTTGTCTTTGCTGAGATTTTCAATCCAGATCTTGGTGGTGATGTACAACTCGTTACGCGGTACGCCACTTTCGGCAATCGCCTGACCAACAGCCGCTTCATTTTCATAGATTTGCGCAGTGTCGACAGCACGGTAGCCCAGCTCAAGCGCCGTTTTGACAGAAGCGATAACCACGTCGTCTTTCAGGCGAAACGTACCTAAACCGAATGCAGGGATAGTCATAGAATTCCTCTTTTTAATCACTATGTTCGTTAACTGAGAGGATTATGACCATCAGTTCTTTACCGAAAAAGAGTGAAAAATGCAGAGGATTTTTGCGGATTCAGCAATAATTAAATCGCTGGAAAAGAAAAAGCCCTGAGCGTTAGCTCAGGGCTCTTAATAAGTGGCGGAACGGACGGGACTCGAACCCGCGACCCCCTGCGTGACAGGCAGGTATTCTAACCAACTGAACTACCG
>NZ_JAOWDG010000043.1:0-12746 GCF_030334745.1 Citrobacter sp. Cb080
CTAAATCACGTCAGCGCTGGCTGTTTTACGCGTATGACAGGATACGGAGGACGGTTGTGGCGCACGTCTTCGGTGAACGCACTCTGGCCACACTGGAGCGTCTTCTGAGCCTGCTGTCGGCCTTTGAGGTCGTGGTATGGATGACGGATGGCTGGCCGCTGTATGAATCCCGCCTGAAGGGAAAGCTGCACGTAATCAGCAAGCGTTACACTCAGCGCATTGAGCGACATAACCTGAATCTGAGACAACATCTGGCAAGGCTGGGACGGAAGTCACTGTCGTTCTCAAAATCGGTGGAGCTGCATGACAAGGTCATCGGGCATTATCTGAACATAAAACACTATCAGTAAGTTGGAGTCATTATCCTCACGGGCAATATAGGTGTGCGCAATACCCGCCGTACAGGCGGCAACACAAACAATATTCATAACATGCTCCACGTATTATTTAGCAGACATTGGATTCAGCATATTGGCTAAAAAGCTCAATAATTTTCTGTGGACTGCTTTCGACTAACAGTTGTTCAATAATGTCGTCATCCGCCAACGCGCCAGCAACCTGCGAAAGCAGACGAATATGGGTAGTGTTTTGATCTTCAAGGCGTACGGCAAACAGAATGATGCAGCGCACGTTGCTGCCGTCCAGGGTTTCCCAGGGAATATCCTGGCGGGTACGCCCAATCGCCAGCGTGGTATTGACCACCGCCGAGGATTTCCCGTGCGGAATCGCAATATGATTTTCGAAGCCGGTCGAGCCTTCTGATTCACGCTGCCAGACATCCTGAATAAACGTTTCCCGGCAGCTAATTGCCCCATCTTTTTGCAGAATATCCGTCAGTTCCTCAATAACCTCCGTTTTGTTTGTGGCCTTCATGTCCAAAATAACGCGATTTGTATTGAGTATTTTCGTGATGTCCATAAATCATACCTCATGGAGTTCAGACATTAATTTTCAACGACCAGCGACGTCGCCCGATGTAATTTTTCCGTAATAACCGTTTCTGTTACCCGCTTAATATCCGCATCATTGAAGAAAGCGGTGACATACACGACCGGCATGGCAACGGCAGGTAAATTGATCGTCGATACCACCAGTTCAATATCGTCCGTCAGGACGGAGGGCAAGCTGCCTGCCGACACCACGCCGACGATGGTCCAGTCCGGAAAGGCGCGCAGAATGCGGCTTTTGAGTAAGTGAGAGGTGCCGATACCGGTTGAGCAGACCAACAGCACACGTTTACGCGCTATCTGACGCTCCATCGCGGCCTGAAAATGCACGGTTAAATATCCCACCTCATCATCCGACACGGCCCGTTCGCCCCAGCCGCTAAACACCCGATTCACCGCGCACTGTGTCAAACGCCAGACGTCCTGCAACTCGCCTTTAATGTCCTCCAGCAGCGGATTACGAATGCGGATCTGGTAGTTCAGGCGGTTAATCAGCGGCTTAATATGGATCAGCAATCCGTCATACAGCGCAGTGTCCTGGCTAAGATCGCAGTCAACCATTTCGGCGAAGGTGGCAATCAGCCGATGGGTAATCAAGCGTGCTTCGTCGCTGGAGTGCATATGGCCAATTACGCTCACATCGTTATGCTCTTCAATCACCATACCGGAGGAGATAATATATTGATAAATAAACCAGACTTCGTCTTCCGGCAGCGGGTGGGCAATGCGTTTTTCGATATGCTGAATCATGCGACTGGCAATGGAAAAAATGTTCTCATCACATGACGTGATGCTTTCTTCTTTTCTCGGCAGCGCATTGCCCCGCGTAATGCGGTACATCATGATCAGAATATGAGTAAAGATATTGACGTAATAAGGCTCGCCCAGCGACCAGCACAGATCGTTCTCCATTTCCTGCAACAGCGTCTGGACAAATAAAACGTCTTCTTCGCCAAAGTAATGCACTAACGCTTTATAACTGCCCGGATCAAGTCGTGAATAAATCACGCTTCCAGGTTCATTATGGTTAATCACACCGTTAATCAGCGACGCCATCGCCTGGCGCACCCCGCTCTCGCTGCCTTCAATGTGTGTGCCGCTCTGGCTGCGAATCAGCGACAGACCCAGCGGGGTAATCCACGATTCAATCACTTTCAGATCGTTAACAATCGATGCACTACTAATAAAATAACGTTCGGATAATTTATTGATCGATGTTTCATGCGGCGTTTCACTTAATAATTGCGAGGCTATCTTAACCCGCCGTGAATTATTCATCATGCCGTCAGCATCATCACCCTCCGACCCTAATAACTGATCCAGATATAAAAGGTCAGTAATGTTATCGGCACTTAATATCACGCCCGCACCGGCACGTTTATCGATGGATATTTTCCATTCCGATAACCATTGCTCCAGTAACCGCAGATCGCGCTGGACGGTCTTCTCTGAAACAGATAAATATTCGGCAATTTTTAGCAGCGTAACATATTCCTTCCGGGACAGAAGAAACTTTAATAATCTGTTTTGTCGCGAGGTAATCATTTGCATTATTTACCCTTATTACATACCAGATTAAATATCTATACCCGTCATACTTCAAGCTGCATGTGCGTTGGCTTTCCTCGCTCACCTCAGTCACGTACTTATGTACGCTCAGGGGATTCGCTGCGTCGCCGCCTTCCTGCAACTCGAATTATTTAGGTAATAAAGAAGCGTTTATGCTCCACGTGTAATCCGTGATGATAAATATAAGAGGACTACGATGCGCCAACAATACTAAATCGTGTCCTGTATTCCGGACAGAAATAAGACAAAAAGAGGAAATAGTGAGATATTTACGGCACAGATCACATTTTTCGCGGGAATTAGAGTGATAGCGCTCGCAAATATGGGGAGGTAAAAATTTAAGTCGGGATGTTTTTGATTTTCAGATCTGGAACGCTGCTCGCGGCGTGGGCCGGATAAGACGCATCCGGCACCACGTTCAGATTCGCTTACAGGGCTATCGTCAGCACATCTTCATCCGGCGTGACAACCGTTCCCCACTCGCTGCCCGCAGATGAACCGCCCTTCACACCGCTAACCTGTGGAATATTACGCAGGCACAGCGTCCAGTTACGCGCATCTCCACTACCTTGCACGATGATGGTATTACCCGTGCGCACCGCCTTCAGCGTGAAGATAACCGAGCCGTCAGCAGCCGGAACTTCACAGAGTGCTTCCCGCCCCTCCTGCAGATGGAACAGCTGGAACGCTGTCCCTTCGTGCCAGGCGTAGTCCGGCTTCTGGTTATTGCTACCCAACGCCAGCAGGGTATTGTCACGCACATAAACCGGCAGACTCAGGAAGTCATGCTGCTGTTTATGCCAGCGGCTACCAGACACCTCATCATTACGCCACAGATGCGTCCAGCGTCCTTCCGGCAGGTAGAACTGCACATCGCCCGCCTCGCTAAACACCGGCGCGACCATCACGCTATCGCCCAGCATGTACTGGCGGTCGAGATAATCACACGCCGGATCGTCCGGGAACTCCAGCATCATCGCGCGCATCATCGGGGTGCCCTGCGCATTAGCGCGCGCTGCTTCACGATACAGGTACGGCATCATGCGGCATTTCTGTTCGGTGAAGTAGCGCACCACATCGCAGGATTCGTCATCGTACGCCCATGGCACACGGTAGGATTTACTGCCATGCAGGCGGCTGTGGCTGGAGAGCAGCCCAAACGCACACCAGCGCTTGTAGACGTGCGCCGGAGCAGTATTCTCAAAGCCGCCGATATCGTGGCTCCAGAAGCCAAAGCCGGACAGGCCAATAGACAAGCCACCGCGCAGGCTTTCCGCCATCGATTCATAGTTGGCGTAGCAGTCGCCGCCCCAGTGCACCGGAAACTGCTGTGCGCCCACGGAGGCCGAACGGGCGAACAGCACCGCCTCTTCTTCACCGACGGTTTCTTTCAGCACGTTCCACACCAGTTCGTTGTAGATGTACGCATAATGGTTGTGCATCTTCTGCGGATCGGCACCGTCAAACCACTGCACATCCGTGGGGATGCGTTCGCCAAAGTCAGTTTTGAAGCAGTCAACGCCGATATCCACCAGACCTTTCAGCTTGTTGGCATACCACTCGCAGGCTTGTGGATTAGTGAAGTCATAAATCGCCAGGCCCGGCTGCCATTTATCCCATTGCCACAGGGAACCGTCCGGGCGCTTGAGCAGATACCCTTTCGCTTTCAGTTCATTGAACAGCGGGGATTTCTGACCGATGTAGGGGTTTATCCATACGCACACCTTCAGCCCTTTCTCTTTCAGGCGGCGGATCATACCTTCCGGGTCCGGGAAGGTCACCGGGTCCCACTCAAAGTCGCACCACTGGAAGGCCTTCATCCAGAAACAGTCGAAGTGAAAGACGTGCAGTGGCAGATTGCGCTCGGCCATGCCGTCGATAAAGCTGTTCACCGTCGCTTCGTCGTAATTGGTGGTGAATGACGTGGTCAGCCACAGACCGAACGACCAGGCTGGCGGCAACGCCGGACGGCCGGTAAAGCGGGTATAGCGATCCAGCACCGCCTTCGGCGTTGGGCCGTCGATGACGAAATATTCCAGATACTCGCTTTCAACGCTGAACTGCACTTTCGACACTTTCTCAGAGCCGATTTCAAACGACACGCACTGCGGATGGTTCACCAGCACGCCGTAGCCGCGGTTGGTGAGATAAAACGGGATGTTCTTGTAAGACTGCTCGGTACTGGTACCGCCATCGCGGTTCCAGGTTTCCACCGTCTGGCCGTTACGTACCAACGCGGTAAAACGCTCGCCCAGCCCGTACACCGTTTCCCCCACGCCCAAATCCAGACGCTCAAACATATAGTTACGCCCGCTGTGGGTATCCTGCACGTAACCGCTATTCTTTAGCTGACTGCCGGTAATACGTTCACCATTACGCAGGAAATCCAGCGACCAGAACTCACCTTTGGTCACCCGAACGCTCAGATTGCCGCTCTTCAGTTCGGCAAATTCAGTGGTGTTTCGCATCTCAACATTGACGTCCTGCAACAAGTTCAGCGGGTAATGCGGGCCGGTATCCAGCGCGCCCTGGAAGTGTTCCATACGTACACCCACCACACCTTCCTGCGGCGAGAAAAAGCGTAAGGTGAAGAGTGGGGTATCCAGTTGCCAGGTACGTTCACGCACGTCGCGCGGCGCAACGTAGACAATCATCTCGTTACCCTGCTGTTCAACGTCGAACACCTGAATTGGGTGTATTAAATTCAGGCCAGGTTGGGTCAGCCAGTTTCCATCGCTAATTTTCATCGTCAGTTCCTTAGTTCTGTAATTCTTTCGTCGTGAAATCCTGCTGGTTGCGGCGCGCGCCCTGAGCCAGCTGGCTCATAATTTCCGTCAGATACGGCGTTTTCAGGGTATAGAAGCGTTTGGCAATCACGGCACTCAGCAGGTAACAAATCGCCGGGACAATGGTGAACAGGGCGATGATGATGCTAATGGTGGCGCTGTTCTGGGTTTTCGCGGCGGCGTCGTAGCCACCGCCCGCCAGCATCCAGCCGATCAGCGCCCCGCCGAGCGCCAGACCCAGCTTGAGCACGAACAACGTGCCCGCAAAGCTGATCCCCGTCAGGCGTTTACCGTTGCACCATTCGCCGTAATCAACGGTGTCGGACATCATTACCCACTGGATTGGCGTAACGAGCTGGTGCAGTACACCAATGACAAAAATAAAGATAAACATGGTGATGCTGGCGTGCATCGGCACAAAGAACATCGCCATGCTCGCCACCGCCAGCGCAGCGTTGGTCCACCAGAAGACGCTGACTTTGCATTTCCAGTCGGTCAGCGGTTTTGCCAGCGCAGAGCCGATCAGGTTGCCGACGCAATAGGCGGTGAGAAAGGCGACAAACACCTCCGGCTTACCCAAAATCCAGGTGACGTAATACATCATCGCCCCGCCACGAACGCAGACGGCCAGAATATTGAGGATGGTCAGCAGGCCGACGATGCGCCATTGGTCGTTTTGCCAGATGTCGCGCAGGTCTTCACGCATAGAGGTGGTGCTCGGCGGCGCTTCCACGCGTTCTTTGGTAGTGAAGAAGCAGAACGCCAGCATCAGGAACGCCACCACGGAGAGCACCGCAATCCCGCCTTGAAAGCCGAACGCTTTATCCTCGCCACCAATCAGATTCACCAGCGGCATCATCAGCACGGTGGAGAGCATGCCGCCCGCCGTCGCCAGCACAAAGCGCCATGATTGCAGGGAGATACGCTGCGTTGGGTCATTAGTGATCACGCCGCCCAGCGCGCAGTAGGGAATATTGACCACGGTATAAAGCAGGGTCAGCAGCGTGTAGGTGATTGCGGCATAAATCATTTTGCCGTTCAGGCTGAGATCCGGCGTGCTGTAGGCCAGCACGCAAACCAGACCAAACGGCAGTGCGCCAAACAACACCCATGGGCGGAATTTCCCCCAGCGCGAACGGGTACGGTCAGCCAGCAACCCCATACAAGGGTCTGAGATGGCATCCAGCGCGCGGGCCAGTAAGAACATGGTGCCGACAAATCCGGCTGGGATACCAAAAATATCGGTATAGAAGAACATCATATATAACATGACGTTATCGAAGATAATGTGGCTAGCCGCATCGCCCATTCCGTAGCCAATCTTCTCTTTAACAGACAGAATTTCACTTTTCATTACGCATCCTTGTTAGCACTTTCACACGCCCTGATACCGGTTACAGTTCTTGTAAACCATCCCTGTGAGCGCGGGTATTCCGATATCTCGTTATCAAATTACGATTCTTGTTTTCTGTGATCAGCGTAGCGTCTAAAAATGTGTCTAAGTGTAAGTAATGGATTTTGCGGGGATTTATTTGAAACTGGTCATGGTATAGAGAAACGGAAGTTAAAAAAGTGAGTGAGGGGGTGTGGAAACGTTTGGAAGTAGCTATAATGCGCCCCGCCTCCATGTAGCAATCGAGGCGCGGAAGATCGTCATCTCCGGTGAGGTGGCTGGACTTCAAATCCAGTTGGGGACGCCAGCGTTCCCGGGCAGGTTCGACTCCTGTGATCTTCCGCCAAAATTCCTCCGCCGTCATCCAACAACGTCTAAAAACCCTTTATTTTCAAAATACATAGTAAACCACTCATCCGTAACCGTCCGACAAGTTCTCCCTGAATCCATGAAAAATATGTATAGTGATGTGTATAGATTTTTTATACACATTTTTGACTTATACACATGGCACTTACAGACATACAAATCAAACGAGCAAAGCCTCAAGACAAACCCTACACAATGAACGATGGACAGGGGCTGTCATTACTCATCAATCCAGACGGTTCAAAAGGCTGGCGCTTCCGCTTTCGTTTTGCAGGTAAAGCGCGGCTAATGTCATTTGGCAG
Organism: Citrobacter sp. Cb080; assembly: GCF_030334745.1. Taxonomy (NCBI): domain Bacteria; kingdom Pseudomonadati; phylum Pseudomonadota; class Gammaproteobacteria; order Enterobacterales; family Enterobacteriaceae; genus Citrobacter; species Citrobacter sp. Cb080. Next base: position 7,367 of record NZ_JAOWDG010000043.1, read on the forward strand.
CTACGACCTTGTGAGCCTCGCAGAAGCACGTGAGAAACGCGATACGGCTCGTAAGCAGGTTGCAAACGGCATAGATCCAGTGGAAGAACGTAAAGCTCAAAAGCTGGCACAGCAGCTCTCAACAGAAAGATCATTCGAAGCTATATGTCGGGAGTGGCACTCAAATAAAGCCGATCGCTGGACGGTGGCCTACCGCGAAGAAATCATTAAAACATTTGAGCAAGATGTTTTCCCGTTCATCGGTAAGCGTCCGATAAATGAGATCAAACCTCTGGAACTGCTTGAGGTACTACGACGAATAGAGAAGCGTGGAGCACTGGAGAAGACCAGAAAAGTGCGCCAAAGATGTGGCGAGGTCTATCGCTATGCAATCATAACTGGCCGCGCTGAATACAATCCAGCACCTGATTTAGCTATCGCACTGGCCGTTCCGAAGCAAAAACATCATCCATTTTTATCTGCCGAAGAATTGCCTCATTTTATTGGGGATCTCGAAGCCTACACCGGTAGCATCATCACCAAAAATGCTACAAAGATAGTCATGCTAACTGGTGTAAGAACGCAGGAGATGCGCTTTGCTACTTGGGATGAGGTAGACCTTGAGAAAGGTATATGGGAAATCCCAGCAGAAAGGATGAAAATGCGCAGACCTCACATCGTGCCGCTTTCTACTCAGGTAATCGATCTCTTCAAGCAACTCAAGCCTATTACTGGCCACTACCCTTATATTTTTATTGGCAGGAACAACCGTAGTAAGCCAATCTCGAAAGAAAGTGTGTCACAAGTGATTGAGTTACTTGGTTACAAAGGACGTGCTACAGGTCACGGTTTTAGACATTCATTATCGACCATCTTACATGAACATGGATTTGATAGTGCATGGATTGAGATGCAATTAGCTCATGTTGATAAAAATAGTATAAGAGGTACTTATAATCATGCTCAATATTTAGAGAGAAGATTACATATGTTGCAGTGGTATAGTGACTTACTTTATCCAAAAATAAAAAATTTATAATGGAGCTTTAAAAGGAGCGTTTTATGACCAAAGATACCATAATCTCTGTTCTGATTCGTATATTGAAAGAAAAACGTGATGGTCTTATATTAATAAATGGGGAGTGGGGTGTAGGTAAAACATACTTTCTTCAAACTGAATTTAAACAATTTTATTCAGATGCGAGTCATTTTTATTTGTCTGTGCTTGGGTTAAATAGTTTACAAGATTTCAAAGATAGGATGCTAAGCATAACGTATCTAAACAATCCTTCTGAGATAAAAAAACTTGGAGACTTAACCTCAAGTGCTGCATCAGCATTAACCCAAGAAGAAAGCACTGGAAAGTTGACAGAACAAATTATATCAACCTTTTCAGGTGCGATGAGAGATTATGTACTCAAGGATCTTTCAGGGGTTTTTGTCATTGACGATTTAGAAAGAATCCCTCAATCTTTGAGAGATGAAATAGCAACTTTTTGCCTGCAAAGTTATCAAAATGATAATCGATTAGACTTTATTTTAGTGGGTAATTTTTCAAAGCAAAGTAATGAGGTATTAAGTCATAAAGAAAAAGTTGTCAGTGATGAAATATATTTCTCCATTAACAACCTTACCGATATATTAGAACAAAAGCTGGACTCATTAGAAGAGAGACATAGACATTTAATCACTCAAGTTATTATGGGATTCGAAGAAACAAATCTACGAATCATTAATAGAGTAATTTCAAAATTGATACCTCTTTTTGAAAAACAAAAATCTGGGCAAGAAATCTCTGATATAGACATAAAAAATTTGGTCACTTCACTTTGTGCTCATATAATACTAAAAGAGAAATTTTCATATCAAGAAAATGATTTCCATGATAATTATGTCACATCCTCTCTCAAAACACTTACGGCTTCATCTGAGAATGATCCAGATAAAATAAGCAAAGAAGAGAGTAACCTTTTAAATATCACAGCTTACAGAACTTATAATGATTTAATGATTCCATATTGTTTTAATGTGATATCTCAAAAAGATATCATTCCATATACATTCAATTTACAAGAGCCTTTAAAAAAAAGTGATTACGCTACGTTAAAACAACCGGAATGGTATAATATACCTGAAAATGATTATTTGGATGAAATTGAAAAAGTAATACTAAAAACCTCATCACCGACACTATCTACTTGGCTAATTGCTACAAACAATTACCTAAGACTCTCAAAATCAAAATACATCCCGCGAATAAAAGGATTAACTAACAAAATCATCGAAAAAAACAAAAATAGCTTTAGTGACGATGAAATAAAAACATATTTCCTAGAATCAAATCCCAATATAGATGATATCCCACTACATATATTAAGAAGAGAGGGAAATGATCTTCACAATTACTTCCTTAATAAATACGGCGAAATAATAAAGAAAGATAAAATAAAAAAACTGAAAGACAAAATGAATGATAGCGGTTGGAGTGCTATTGATATGGATATTTATCAATCAAAATTCAAATTTAATCTACTTGAAACGTTGGATGTAAGTCTTATCATAAATGGAATAAAAAAAACTTGGTCCATTCGCGATATTCAGATGTTTTCAAACCATCTATCATCACTCTATAACTTCTCTAACCTTGCAGATTTTCTTTCTGCTGAACTACCACATCTTAAGAAGTTACATTCAGCCATAAGTGCTCATCATAAAAGAATTAAGAGTTCTTTTCGACGCGGAGCCATAATTGAACTAACAGAATGCGTTAAACGCATAAAAGAAGCTTTAGAACAAAGCATCGCCTTAAAAGAAGGCGCATCTCAATAATTACTTCATGCAACCTCCATGAAGCGCATGATCTCTCTGGTTTGGTTATCATTCTTCAAGCCAGAGAAAAAATTTAATAGCCCTCCCTGTTGCGCGCAATGCTCTCCCCGCCACGCCTGCCCGCTTTATAGGGTAGTTTTCATGCAGGTGCATGAACCGGCTCAGGCCGCGCCGGTAATGGCGTGGTAGGGGAAATAAAATACGGGGATTTGCATGCAAAACCATGCACCGTATGGATGCATGGCTTTTTTCGGGAAAAATAGCGGAATTTTCGGGGATTTTTTCGCGTGCTACCGTGCGGCCAGTTCTGCACGTCGGCGGGTGTAAATCAGGTTCTGTGCCGGGGTGAATTTCTCGCGATTATCATCCCGCGAAACCGCATCAGGCCTGAATCCGATGGCCGTTAAAATATCGCTGTCCTGCGCGGAATAATTAATTTTTTCACCTGCGGCCAGCCATACCGACAGGGCTTCACGCAGATAATCAACCGAGTGCTGCATGGCGCTCTGTTTTACTGCGGGAAGCTGTTCGTTATACCCCATCAGCTCAGGTGCCAGCGTGGCGGCCAGCTCCGCGCCGTGCTGCTGCATAAAGTCATGGAGCCGGTTGCGGATGCTGATGTGCTGCACTTTCTCATGTGAGCGGATATAACGACCGGCGGCCTGATTAATCTCCCATTTTTTCACGTCGATATTGTCGCGCAAATCCTGCATTCTGCGCGGGATTTGTTCGTCACCGGCAAGGAGCTGTTCACGGTATTCCCGTTCAAGGTCTGCCAGTTCGGCTTTACGTTTCAGCCAGGTATTTTTGTTCGTCTGACAGGCCTCAAAGGCCTGCTGTATGGTCACAGTGGTCACGAGTCTCTCTCCTGATTAATGCCGGAACGGCGAGCTGTAGCAGCCCTGTACTTTACGCGGCGGCGGTGGCGTCACCGGTGCGGGGTCGGGTTTCTCCGGTGCGGCACGTATCACACCGTCAACAGACTCGATGGTGCGGAAAGTGGCCGAGCATTCGATATTGGTACACTGGTGATAACGCTGTTTGACGTTTTCCGACAGATACCGGCTGGTACGGACGTGCGCGGTCTTTTTGCAGAACGGGCAGTGAAACATAATTCAGCCCTCTGCCTGTTCGTGGTCTTTTGCGGCCAGTTCAGCGGCAAGCTTCATCCGTCTGGCTGGGCTTCTTAACAGCGCCATATCAACCCCGGTTATTACCGGGCGATTCATGCCGGTTACGGACAGGACCGGCTCCTGCTCCATATCAAAATGATACAGGGCTGACTGCAGATTCAGGGCATCACCCAGCTCACGGGTCACGGTCGCACGCGGCGAGGTTTCTCCGCTCATTTCCAGCGACCGTATACGCAACAGAAAGGCACGTAACAGTGCGGGGCTGATACCGGCCAGCGCCTTCTTCCACTCGCTGTTGGCGTAAGTGGTGAACGCTTTTTCATGGGCGCTGATATAAGCAGTACCGGAGGAGCATGCTCCAAGCATGGCGTGGCTTTTGTCTTTCTCCAGCTCGGTAATCAGACCGGTGAACTCATCAGCCAGTTCGCGGCTGGCGATACGTTTACTGTGTTCAGCTTTCAGTTCAGGAGTGAGGTTGCCGCGCAGGGTTCGAAAGCGGCTGCGCCAGTCCTGTTCGGCCTGTGCACTTTCACTGAGGGCGGTCTGTCGTTCCTGCTCACAACGCTGAATGGAAGCCTCAATGTCGCTGAGTTTACCCATGCTGGCCGTGTGTGCATCTTTTGCTTCGTTAAGTGCGGCCAGCGCACCGGCAATGCGTTGTTCCGCGCCTTCATCCTGTTTACTGATAACGGTCTGCATGGCTTTGATAATGAGTTCGGGTTTCATGTTCAGGTTCTCCGTGTGTTCAACCTGAAATGATTCTGACGCCTCCTGCACAACAACACGATTCATTGCCGTTGTCAGAATGCTGGCACAAACAGACCTTAAAAACCGGCTGGCCAGAGAAAGGTCGCAGGAAAACCTTACTCACCGTTTATTTTTTTACTTATAACTATTCACCACTGTTCACCTCAAATAAAAATATAAGTAATACAGTAAGTTAAATGGTGAACAGTTGAGGGTCTGACTGTTCACCGTCTGTTCACCACTGTTCACCCTCCTGTTTTGCTCTGGCTATAGCATTTAGACTTTATTTCGATTAAAAATAAAAAATATATAACTAAAAGCAATAAAAATTGCTGCATTGTAATGCAGTGATTTGCATATGTTTGCCAGCGTTTGCCTTTGTTTGCCAGAGCGAAAAGTCAATGTTTGTTTCCCCGAAAATCTCACATGACCTGAGGAAAAATATAGACATAATAAGGAGCTACCCGAAGCCGGACGGACACGACCGGCACTGTATGGACTTTGTGAGGTAGCCCGATGCACACCGCTTTTTCTTCCCCGTCTTCTGCCCCTGCCGCACCGCTGATGCCGGTTTCTGATACCGTTCACGAGCGCTTTATCCGTCTGCCCGAAGTGATGCATCTGTGCGGCCTGTCCCGCTCGACCATTTACGACCTCATCAGCCGGGAAGCCTTCCCGAAACAAATCTCCCT
>NZ_JAOWDG010000044.1:0-18558 GCF_030334745.1 Citrobacter sp. Cb080
TAACGCTTACCGCTCATGGGCACCTCTCTTTAAGCCATCTTAAATGACTCTGAGGTGTCTGTTAAACCCGTGTCGATTCAGGTCGCCCGGCGTATCCCTTGATGGCGATGCTGCGTATCCATCTGATGCAGAACTGGTTCGGCTACAGCGATCCGGCCATGGAAGAAGCGCTGTACGAGACGACCATCCTACGTCCGTTAGCCGGGCTGAGCATGGAGCGTATTCCTGACGAAACCACCATCCTCAACTTCCGTCGTCTGCTGGAGAAACATGAGCTGGCAGCCGGCATCCTCTGCGTGATCAATGGCTACCTGGGGGATCGCGGTCTGTCGCTGCGCCAGGGCACTATCGTCGATGCCACGCTGATCCACGCGCCCAGTTCAACCAAGAACCAGGACGGCAAGCGCGACCCGGAAATGCACCAGACCAAGAAGGGGAACCAGTATTACTTTGGCATGAAGGCGCACATCGGCGTTGATGATGAATCGGGGCTGGTACACAGCGTGGTGGGCACGGCAGCCACCGTGGCGGATGTCACCCACGTCGACAAGCTGCTGCACGGCGACGAGAACGTCGTCTGCGCCGATGCCGGCTACACCGGCGTCGAAAAGCGCTCCGAGCATGCCGACCGAGAAGTGATCTGGCAGGTCGCAGCACGCCGCAGCACCTACAAGATGCTCGATAAACGCAGCGCCCTGTACAAAGCCAAGCGCAAGATCGAGAAGGCCAAGGCGCAAGTGCGAGCGAAGGTAGAGCCCCCGTTTCGCGTGATCAAGCGGCAGTTTCGGCTACACCAAGGTACGTTTCCGAGGGCTGGTGAGGAACACTGCACAACTGGTGACGCTGTTTGCCCTGTCGAACCTATGGATGGCCCGCCGACATTTGCTGGCAAGCGCAGGAGAGGTGCGCCTGTAATGCGGAAAATGGCCGTCGCAAGGTGCTCGCGACGGCTGAAAGCACCGAAATGAGCGGGTGATCCGATCGTTTTTGATCGGTTCACCGCTTTCAAAATCAGCAGTGGCTGAAGTCAGCCGGAAATACAGGGCTACTTCAGACCATCCCTAGCTAGGGCTCGTAGTTCGGCGCAAGGCTGAAGTCGCTTGGCTGCTTCGCTGTGCAGATCCATGACCCACTTTCCATCAAACTCCCGGTTGTAGTTCCACAAGCATCTCGCGAGTCTTGCCGGCCCGCTCCACTAACAAGACCACAACATCTCCAACGTTCTTGTCGTCTAGCCGGGCCTGTAATGTGGTGACGTCGTCGACGGCGATACCGTCGATGCTGATAACGCGATCGCCGGGCACGATGCCGCCTGCGGTGACCTCGACGCCGACGAGCCCGGCCCTGTGCGCCGCCGAGCCCGGCGTCACGCGCAATACGAATACGCCCTTACTGCCGGTCAGCGCCTGCAGACGCGCGTTGAGCTGCTCATCCACCTCGATGCCCAGCGCCGGACGGATGTACTTGCCGGTCTTTATGAGTTGCGGCACCACGCGCATGACGGTATCGACCGGCACCGCAAAGCCTATGCCGGCCGAGGCGCCAGACGGACTGTAGATGGCGGTATTGATTCCGATCAGCCGCCCAGCCGAATCGAGCAGCGGGCCACCGGAATTGCCGGGGTTGATGGCGGCGTCGGTCTGGATCAGGTGATCGATGGCCGGGCCGCCCGCTTCTCCCGGCAACGAGCGGTCGAGCGCGGAGACGATACCAGTTGTGAGCGTCCAGTCCAGGCCGAAGGGGTTGCCGATAGCGAACACCTTCTGACCCACCTTGAGGTCGGCACTGGTGCCGACCGGCACGGCCGGCGGGCGCTTGAAACCGACGCCGATCTTGAGCACGGCGATGTCGTGCGCGGGGCTCGTCCCCACCAGCGCGGCCTGGTAGTCGCGGCCGTCGGCCAGTTTGACGGTGGCTTCGGACGCGCCCTGGATGACGTGGAAGTTGGTGACGACGTGGCCGGCGTCGTCCCAGATGAAGCCCGATCCAGTGCCGCGCGGCACGGAGAACACGTTGCGCGTCCAGACATCGCGTACTAATTGCGCGGTGGTGATGTAGACCACCGAGGCGCGCGATTTTTCGAACAGTTCGATGGTGGTTTTCTCGTCCGCCGCCAGATCGCCACGCGCCATCACGGTGCGTTCTGCTGCCTCGCGCGGACTGAACCATGCTTCGATGGCGGGCAGAAACTGCCACAGCAGCATGAGCGCGGCAATGCAGGCGGTGATGAAGAGCCCGCGCCGGACGAAGCGGTCCGGCGCGGGGCGTTGGTACGGGTCGAGATAGGCCATGAGACGTCTCCTGTTGATGGGCAATCAGCGCCACAGCCCGCTCGGGCGCCAGCGCGGTGGGCGCGTCGCCAAAGCGGATTCCGGCAAAAAATGGGGCGCGCGGAGTGGCAACGCTGATGCTGGCCCAGGCGCCAACGTCAGCAGGCGTGCGATGCGCTCTTGCGTTGCCGGACGCGTGCGCAAGCAGGAGGGCTCGGGATTGCCCCATCCCGGCCATAGCCAGGCACGCCAGGAGCGGCTGACCCGCTCGATTTTCGCCAGCGCGGACGCCAGCCCCTGCGGGTCGCCAGTCAGTTCCGCCGCAAGGCGGTCAGCGTCGAACTCACGCACGCGAGACAAGCCGAGCAGTGCGAGCAGAGCCAGCTGGGGCGATGCGGCCAATAACAATAGACCAGGCCAATAGACCTCCGCCGCGCCAACCAGCTGCGCGGGCAGGCTGAGCAGGATCGCGATCTGTCCCATAAGGGCCAGTAGGCTCGTGAGGCGACTGTCGGAATCCGCCAGCCCCATGACACGCAGATCCTCATTAGCGATGTGCGCGACCTCGTGCACGAGCACACCCGCCAGCTCGCGTGGGCTCAGGCTGCGCAGCAGGCCATCGGTGAGGGCGATCGATGCCTCCTGCTTCGATCCGGTGGCGAAGGCGTTGACGACGGCACTGGGCACATAGTGCGGCACCGGCGTGGCGGGCAAACCGGCACGGGCGGGCAGCTCGCGCAACCGGGCCCACATCTCGTGGGCTTCTTGCGGGTGCAAGGCCCGTACGCGGTACAGGCGCAAGCTCAGCGCCGACGCGGCTACCGGTTCCAGCAGCAACGCACCTGCAACGGCAAACAGCGCGAGCCACAGGCAGCCTTCCCCAAACGGCAGTCTCCCTGCTGCGGCTGCGATCCCGACCAGGGTCAGGACCAACAGCCCGGTCTGCAGGCGGTTGAGCCAGCGGTGTTGCAAGAGCGCCGTGCGCGGATCACTGGGATGATGACGGGTCATGCTCAGAGGTCTCGGCGGCGCGGTCGCCGCGCTTGCGCAGCAGCCAGTAGGTCGCACCCAGAGCCAGCGTGGCGCTTGCCAGCGCGGCTATCTTTGCGGGGCTCGCGTCGGAGTCGAGGACCACGAACTTGCGGGAGAGTGCGATCAGCGCGATCAGGACCACTGTCTTGACCTGGATGATGCTGTCCCGACGCAGCGCCACGCGCACGATGGAATGCTTGAACTCCATCGCGATCAAGAGCGTCATGATCATACCGAACACGCTCTGGAATACCTTGTGGTCCAGGGGATTGAAGGCATCGAGAACCAGCAGCGTGAAGACGATGGAGATGAGCTGGAACAGCGACACCACGATGATGACGGCGATCACCGCCGACAGCACGAGCGCGACGACCTGCTCGAAGCGCTCGTAAAAACTCATGATGGCTAATTGGTCACGCAAGACCTGAAATGGGTTAAGGCGTGTTGATTTCATGACGATGAACTCCCTGGAAAACGGCTGCTGTCGAGACGGCGGCGCATTGCGTTGATGTGTCCTTCAATCAGCTCGGTCGACATGCCAAGCGTCGACATCACCTGTTCCGCCAGCCCAATAGCTGCGGCAAAGGATTGCTGATACACGCGCACGTTGGGCATGGCGCGAAATGCATCGGCCGCGGTCGTACTTCTGCATGACACCCACAAGGTCAGCGCCGGACGGCGCTCGGCAATCGCCTGGGCGATGCGCAACGCTTGCTGGGCATGGGCGAACGTCAGCACCACCAAGTGCGCATGCGTCAAGCCGGCAGCCAGCAAGGTATCGGGCCGACTGGCATCGCCATGGAACACCGGCGCGCCGGCGGCACGCGCGGCCTCGACCTTCTGCGCGTCCGCCTCCAGCAGCAGATGCGCCACGCCGGCGTGGCGAAGAATCTCGCTGACTGTAAGGCCAAGCTCGCCCGCGCCGCAAACGATGACATGGTCTCGATATCGCGTCGTCTGCGCGGCGATCTCGACTTCTTCAGCCTGGGGTGGCTGAATGACGCCGCCGGTGCGGCTCAAGAACCGGGCAAGTACATCGTGATGGCGGATCAGTAGCGGTGCCAGAGCCATGCTGAGCACCAGCGCGACCAGCATGGGTTGGACGACGGTCGCGGGGATCAGATGCTGCTGCAAGACCGTGCCCAACAACAGCAGGGCGAACTCGCCGCCGTGCCCCAACGCTATGCCCGCGCGCCAGGCATCGAGGGCGGACAGGCGCGTCGCCCGCAAGGCCAGCGTATTGAGCAGGATCTTGACTGGTACCAGCACCACCAGCCACGCCAGCACCGCCAGCGGTGCCGAAAGAATCTGTGCTGCGTCCAGTTGCAGGCCGATGGTCACGAAGAACACGCCCGACAACACATCGCGAAAGGGCCTGAGGTGGCTTTCCATGTGGTGCCGGAAGTCGCTCTCGCCCAGGACCATCCCGGCGAGGAAGGCCCCCAGGGCGGCGGATACGCCGACCGCGTGCGCAGCGGCGGCGGCAGCCACCACCACGCACAAGGAGACGAGCACGAACGATTCCTCGTGGCCCCGCCGCGCCACCCAGCCCAGCAGGCCATGCAACAGACGGCGCGAGGCGAGGGCCGCTGCCGCGAACAGCAGCAGCACACCGAATACTTCGAGCAGCACATGCTCGATCTTCGGCGACTCGCCGCGCGCCCAGATCGCCAGCAAGGCCAGCAGGGGCACGCTGGCCAGGTCCTGAAAGACCAGCACGGCGATGGCACTGCGGCCGTGGCGGGTGGTGAGCTCGCCTTGGTCGGCCAGTTGTCGGCTGACCAGCGCCGTGGACGACATGGCCGCCGCAGTGCCGAGCAGCGCGGCGCTCTGGCCGGGCTGCCCCAGCCACATCAATAGCAGGATCAGCGGCGGGGCCACGGCGATCATCTGCAGAGCGCCCGCCATCAGCACCGTCCTGCGGGCGAGCCAGAAGTGTCCGAGGGAGAATTCCAGTCCGACCATGAACAACAGCAGCGCCACGCCCAGCTCGGACAGAAAGCTCAGCGTCTCCCCCGGCGCGATCACGCTGATGACTGAGGGGCCCAGTACAACGCCGACAGAGAGATACCCCAGCAAGGCGGGCACTCTGAACGCCGCCGTCGCCATCGACGCCAGGCTGCAAGCCGCCAGCAGGATTAGCGTATCGCCGAGTAAGGCCTGCATCGGTCAGCGTCCCACTTGCGTCGACGTCCAGCGCACGATGTCCTGCGCGCCCATCGCGCCGGCCTGACGGGCGATCTCCCGCCCACCCTGGAACAGGGCGAGCGTCGGGATGCTGCGGATACCGAACTGCGCGGCCAGGTGGGGCTCAGCCTCGGTATTCACCTTCGCCAGCCGGATCCTCGGTTCGAGCTGGTGCGCCGCTTGCTGGAACTGTGGCGCCATCATCTTGCACGGCCCGCACCATGGCGCCCAGAAATCGACCAGTAGCGGCAGATCGCTGCGCTCCACGTGGCGCGAGAACGTCGCCGTGGTCAACTCGATGGGCTCGCCCGTGAACAAGGGCTGCTGGCAGCGGCCACAGTTGGGATGTTCCGATAGCTTCGCAGTCGGTACGCGGTTGATGGACTGGCAATGCGGGCAGACGAGGTGAAGATCATTCTTCATGGTTCGCCTCCTTGGACCACAGTGAGGCTGCCTCGCTTCGGGTCACAGACAATGCCGACCAATCAACGCCTTGGAGCCAATCGTTCCCGTTTTTGCTTACTCCGGCCTCTTCCAGATGAGCAGCGATGAATGCTTCGGCCTGCATGAGCCACCTTCGGACAACATCTTCCTTACTAGGAATCAGCAGGATTTCAGAGACGCTGCTGGCATTCAGCCCGTCCACACGGATAAGCAGAAAAATGCGCCGCCACAAACGCGGCATGTCCTTCAGCAGGTCAAATGCAAAAGCGAGCTCGCTCGACCGATCAATCAGCTCCTCCTGTTCCGCGATCGTTGCGACATCGGGATGCTGACTGCCAGCGAAGATATCGGCCAGCTTGAGTGTGTCATCGGGCTGATAAAATTCGAAGATTTCCTCTTCCACCATGGCCTCGGCCACGTCTTGGGCATCCGGTTCGACCGGCGCGTCCAGAGAAACGAATTCGCCAAATTGCCGGCTGCTTGCCACTTCGTTATCCAGGACGGCGAACAGATGCTTCAAAAGATCGGTGTAAGCCTCTTTTTCCCCCGGCACGGATTGCCATTCCACCTCAGCTCGGACAATCGCTTCATCCACCACGTCGCGCAGCGTCGGATAATCGCGCGGTAAATCGCCGACGGCCCGCAGATAAGCCAGCTCACGCCTTGCGACAGCCTCAAGTTTCGACAGTAGAGGCATTCGGGTCACCTCGGCCTCATGGGCGGCTGATGCGGGTTTTGCGGCAATCCGCACCTTGAGCTCGCGCAAGCGCTCGCGTCGTGCTTTGCGCTTGATTTGATCCTGAGCATGCAGTCGGTCAAAATGCTTCCTGGCCTGACGGAACAACGACTGTGCGAGCATCTTCGCGAGGGGCGTCAGCTCGTCATGTGATGCAGTAACGCTGACAATCTTTTTGCCGGGCAGGTGCATATAGCCACTGGCCAGAAATTGCCGCTTGATCTTGTCGCGATCAAGGACGATTTGAAGTTGCGCTGAATCTTTAGTGTGTTTGTCGAGCAATGGCTTGAGGGCGTGCTCGATCACATTTCCCAAAGTTCTCTGCCAAGGTTCATGAAACTCTTTGTCGATAGCTCGATAGCTATATTGCATCTGCATGTATGACTCCTTCGATGTCATTTCTATGGAGGTATGAATCGAGGATGCTCATATCCATAGATTTTGGTTTGGCACGCTCTTACCCCAGGCGCGTTTTGCGAAGACTCCAACTCAAGAACAAAAGCGTGACGCCATAGACTGCCGCATGGAAACCCAACAGCCAGCCTGCGGCCACGAATGACTCGACCGGACGGGTAAAAAATATCCACAAGACGATAGCGCCAAGGATAATCGAGAGCAGTCCACTGAGGGCAAGCCAGATTTCACCCTTGATTTCCCGACGCAGCCGAACGGCGGCGGATATCTCCAGCACACCGGTGAAAATCGCCCAGAAGCCCACGCTAGCCCATAAAAAAGAAGCCAAGACTATCGTGGCGGCCCAAGGAGCAACCAGGACGACGACGCCCGTAAGTATGCCGACAATGCCGCTGAACAGCAGCCAGCCCCAGCGCTCTTTTTTCTGTATATGGCGCACCGCTGCAAACAAGTTGAACGCGCCATTGACCAAGGAAAATGCGCCGAACATGATGGTCATGGCCAACAGAGCCGATTGTGGCATCCAGAACGCGAGGGCTGCAAAAATCAATGCCAAGACACCGCGCAGCACAAAAAGCCACCAATTTTGGCTCAGCGAACACAGTGCTTTGGTGGGGTCATCCGCATTGGAATTAGCGATGGTGTCTGTGTTCATGCAATATCTCCTAAAGATCTATACAGAATAAAAAATCAAACACTCATGGAACAAGAGAGGGGGCGCTATGCGCCCCCTATCCAGGGGTTTCAGAACAACCTGGACAGTTTTGCCTTGACTTCATCGAGCCAGCCTTTTCCGCAGCCTCCCCCTCCCGTCTTTTCCTTGATTTTCTTGAGTTCAGCGTACAGGGGCTCAAAGTCCTTCCTTTTTCCATAGCCCAGCAGTTCTGCCATTTCCAATTGCTGCCGGGCTTCGTTCAACAATGTCTCCAGGCGCTCATTGGATGCTTCGCTGCGCTGACCATCTTCTACCAGGGGCTCGGCGCGCTTCAGGAGCAGCTTCGCACGCAGGACGGGCAGCGGAAGCACGCTGCGCTCCTCGACCAGCGTGCTGAGCGCTGACTGCAGCGCGGCTTTGGCTTCTTCGATCTTGCCCTGATCGATCAGCGGCACGACTGCCTTCACGGCTGCGGGATAGGACGCCAAAGGGATGCTGGTGACCGTGATCACGATTTCACTGGCCAGCAAAGCCAGCACGTGGCGAGCCTGTTGCACCTCGCCATGTTTGAGGGCATCCAGCGCCTCGTCGGTCATCGCCTCAATGGTTTCCGTGTTGGCGAACAAGTCGTGCACGATGGTGCGCACATCAACGCCGGCCAGGGCGAGCGTGGGTTCGCGCGCGACGATCAGCTCCAGCTTTCCCGTCACTTCGGCCAGCGTTGCCAATGCGCGTGCAGTGTCCTTGCCGTCAAGTGCGGCCAGCGCGGATTTGGTCAGCGACAAGGCCGAGACTGCCTCATCGAGGACTTGTTTACGTTTGTCTTCCGCCTGCGAGTCCGTTTCTTTCTGAGCCTCAGGCTGTACCTCCGTGACGACTTCAGGCTTGGACTCTGGGCTGACAGGAAGGCTGCTTACCGCGGCCTGTTCGTTTATTCCTTCGTTCGTCGCATTGGGATTCGGTGTTTGCTCATTCATGGTGATATGCCTCGTATGAGATAGTGAAAATAGGCGAATCTATTGGGGCTGAATGCGAACATCGCGAGACTGACCGACAGAGCAGTCAGCCCCTTCATCACCTCAAAACAGCTTTTGGATGCGCGTCTTCAACTCGTCGAACCATCCCTTGCCGCTTTTGCCACCAGCCGACTTTTGCTCAATGGACTTCACCTGATCGAAGATGGGTTTGAAGTCCGCCTTCTTGCCATAACCCAGGATCTGCGCCATCTCGATCTCCGTGCGCACGGACGACAGCAAGGTGCTGAGCTCCTCGTTCTGCTTGGCATCGCGCCTGTCGGTCTCGGCCAGCTTTTCAGCTTTTGCCATCGCGGCTTCGGCCCGTAGCACGGGCAGAGGAAAGGCGACCGAGGTCACCACCAGCGTGTTCAGTGCTCGGGCGAGTTCCGCTTTGGCGTTGTCGATCTTGCCGCTGTCGATGAGCCGTGCGGCCGACTTGATCGCTGCCGGGTACGTTGCCATCGGAAGGTTGTCGGTTTGGATTACGATTTCGCTGGCCAGATTGGCAACGATGGGCCGGGCCTTTTGCACCTCGCCATCACCCAACAACTCCCGAGACAACTTGACCGCTTTCTTTACCGATTCCACGTTGGCGTGGATATCGTGGGTGATGACGCGTACATCGACCGGCGCCAAAGCAAGTTTGGCGTCGCGTGCCAATACCAGTTCCATCTTTCCGCTGGCCAGTTCCAGCGCAGCAAGCGCCTCCTTGGTCTTATTTGCATCAAGGAGGGTCAAAGCCTCCTGGGTCTTGGTGAGCGCCGTGATGGCGTCTTGAGTGAGCTCGGCACGCTTTTTATCGGCTTCCCGGGCGGCCTTGTCATCTACCTGTGGCTGTGCCGCCTTGGATGCGGCAGAGGGTGCTGCAGCACCTGGGCTAGAACCTGCCGCCGATTGGGCCAGAGCCGGTCCGCTCAGTCCGACGACGACCGCCAGGGCAAGTGCGGAGAAGGTGTATTGTGGCTGTTTGATATTCATGATCTTGGGCTCTTGATTGAAGTTAGTTGACTGAGATTTCAATCTGTTTCGGTTTGGCTTGCTCGGCCTTGACAAGCCGCACTTCCAGCACGCCGTCTTTCATGGAAGCCGTCACCTTGGTCGGATCAACGTTGTCAGGCAAGACAAAGCTGCGCACAAAGCGGCCATACGCACGTTCGATGCGGTGGAACTTCTTGCCCTGCTCCTCTTTTTCCAGTTTGCGCTCGCCGCTGATGGTGAGCACACCGTTTTCCGCGCTGACGCGCACGGCATCCTTGGGGACCTCCGGCAGATCCAGCTTGAGGAGGAATGCGTTCTCATCCTCGCTGATGTCCGCCATTGGTGCCCAGTCCGCCGTGGTCATGGCTTCGTTGCCGGTACGGGCGCCCTGTCGCTGGGGTATTCGTCCGAACATCGTCGCCAGGCGGTTTTGCAATTCATCCAGTTCCCGGAAGGGGTCCCACGGTGTCAATGCAGACATATCGGTTCTCCTTGAACAATGCCGACGAATTGGATGACGCACTGAACAGAGCCGTCGGTTTACTCTGAATGGCACCTACTACTGTTTTCAGTTCCGAACAAGTCCTTGAGTCAATTGACGGATATCGCTTTCGTCGAGCGTTTCCCGCGCCAGCAGCTCGCGCGCACAGCGCTCCAGCACCGCGCGGTTGATGTCGAGAATCCGGTAGGCGCGCTCGAACACGCCCATCACGATGTCGCGGATAGCCTGATCGATGCGCACCTGGGTCGATTCGGCCAACCGGCAACCGCCGTGGGCCAGTTCAGGTGTATCGAGAAAGCGGGGCCGCTGCGCCTCGAAGGCGATGTAGCCCAGGCCCTCGTCCATGCCAAAGCGGGTGATCATGTCGCGGGCGATGTCGGTGGCTCGCGCCAGATCGTCCGCCGTCCCGGTAGACAACTCGCCGAACACCAGCTTTTCGGCGGCACGCCCGCCCAGCAGTACGGCGATCTTGTGCTCGAGATCGGTACGCGTCATCAGGAAGCGGTCTTCGGTGGGGCGCTGCAAGGTGTAGCCCAGCGCGCCGATGCCGCGCGGGATGATCGAGATCTTGTGTACGGGGTCGGTTTCGGGCAGCGCCAGCGCCACCAGCGCATGGCCCATCTCGTGATGGGCCACGGTTTCCCGCTCCTTGGGGTTGAGCACGCGGCTCTTCTTTTCCAGGCCCGCCACGATGCGCTCGATGGTCGCGGTGAAGTCCTGCAATTCCACGGCGGACGCACGGCGTCTCCTCGCCGCCAGCGCCGCCTCGTTGACCAGATTGGCGAGGTCCGCGCCGGAAAAGCCCGTGGTCAGTGCGGCTACCTGTTCGAGGTCTACATCCTGGGCCAGCGTCACCTTCTTGACATGAACCTTCAGGATGTCCAGCCGCCCCTTCTTGATGTCGGGCCGGTCCACCAGCACCTGGCGGTCGAAGCGGCCGGCACGCAGCAGCGCCTGGTCGAGGATTTCGGGGCGGTTGGTGGCGGTGAGGATGATCAGCCCGACCGAGCTGTCGAAGCCGTCCATCTCCGTGAGCAGCTGGTTGAGGGTCTGCTCGCGCTCGTCGTGGCCGCCGACGCCGCGCGCGCGGCCCAGCGCATCGAGCTCGTCGATAAAGATGATGGCCGGTGCCTGCCCGCGGGCCAGCTCGCACACACGGACCGCACCCACGCCGACGAACATCTCGACAAACTCTGAGCCGGAGATGGAGATGGAGAAGCAGGGCACCGCCGCCTCGCCGGCAACAGCCTTGGCCAGCAATGTCTTGCCGGTGCCCGGTGGGCCGACCAGCAACACGCCCTTGGTAATGCGCGCCCCGAGACGGCCATAGTCCTGCGAATTCTTCAGGAAATCGACGATCTCGACCAGCTCCGCCTTGGCCTCATCCCCCCCCCGCGACATCGGCGAACGTCACACCGGTGTTCTTTTCCACGAACACCTTGGCGCGGCTCTTACCGATGTTGAGAAACCCGCCCATGCCCTGCTTCTCGGCGAAGCGGCGGAACAGGAAGAACCAGACGCCAAAGAAGGCTACCGCTGGCAGGATCCACGACAGCACATCGCGCAGCCAGGTGCTCTCCAACACGCGGGCATAGGGCACGTCGTACTTCGACAGGCGATCGGCAAGATCGGGTTCGACCCTCGTTGCAACGATCGTCGTCTTGCCCCGGCTGTCCGGCGACTTCAGGCGCCCGGTCACCGTACGATCCGACACCAGCACTTCGGCCACGCGCCCCTCGGCCAGCGCCTTCTCGAACTCGCTGTAGGGCACCGGCTCGACGGTTTTCGCCGTCTGCCAGTAGCTCTGCAAACTCAACAACAGCAGGAGTGCAACGATCCAGTAGCCGGTATTCCATTGATTCTTTTTTTCCATGGGCCGTGTTCCTCGAAAGTCGAGTTGCCAGAGGATCAGGTGAACAGACGGGCCGCACCGTCACGCAAACGGATGGCCAGCGAGCGGGAGAGCAGTGCCGCCGCTGATGAGCAGCCCCCACGGCGTGGCCGACCGCGGATCACGCTTGTAGACGACCGCGTGACCCGCGGCCACGACCGCCACCGCGATCGAGGCCAGGGAGGCTGCCCATGCCAGGCCGATGGGGTCGGACACGGCAGCCTCGCCCGCCATCAAGATGCGTCGCTCGCCGACTTCTTCTTGCGCGAGCCTTTGCCAGCGTCGCCGTGCGGCGTCTCGGTCGCCTTCGCGGCATCCGGCAGCTCCGGCTCGGCCGGGGTCTGCGGTGGCTCTTTGCGTTCGAACACCACGCGTTCGGCCTTGTCGTCCCAGCGTGCGCTGGCGTGATCGCCCTTGCCGATGCCGCCACCGAGCATCTCGCGCGCCAGCGCAGTTTCCAGCTCGCTACGGATCAGGCGCTTGAGTTCACGCGCACCGAACTCGGGCTTGTAGCCTTCTTCCGCGAAATGGTCGATCAGCGTCTGATCGAAAGTGAGCGTCACGCCCTGGCTGGCGGCGCTGCGCGCCACGCGATCGAGCTGCAGGCCGACGATGTGGCGGATCTCCTCCTTGCCCAGCGCATGGAAGACGATTATCTCGTCGATGCGGTTGAGGAACTCGGGCCGGAAGTGGCCGCGCAGCACGTCCATGACCTCGGCCTTGGTCTTTTCGTACTCCTCGCCAGCCGCCTCACGCGCCTTCAGCCGTCGCTGGATGATGTCCGAACCCAGGTTGGACGTGGCGATGATGATGGTGTTGGTGAAATCCACCACCCGGCCCTTGCCGTCGGTGAGGCGACCGTCGTCGAACACTTGCAGCAGGATGTTGTAGACGTCAGGGTGTGCCTTCTCGATCTCGTCGAGCAGCAGCACGCTGTAGGGCTTGCGCCGCACCTTCTCGGTGAGCTGACCGCCTTCGTCGTAACCGACATAGCCCGGAGGCGCGCCCACCAGCCGCGCCACGGTATGGCGTTCGCCATATTCCGACATGTCGATGCGCAACAGGGCGTGCTCATCGCCGTAGATAGATTCGGCCAATGCCTTGGCGAGCTCGGTCTTGCCCACCCCGGTCGGGCCCAGAAACAGGAAGGTAGCCACCGGTTTGCTGCCTTCGCGCAGGCCGGCGCGGGACAGCCGCACGGCATCGGCCACGGCACGGACCGCCTCGTCTTGTCCCACCAGGCGCTCGTGCAGCCGTTGTTCCAAGTGCAGCAGCTTTTCGCGCTCTTCCACCGTCAACTCGTTGACCGGGATGCCGGTCAGGCGCGAGACGATCTGCGCCACGTGTTCCGCCTTTACCTCGGCACTGCCGGAGGCCCGCTCCCGCTCCCAGTCCTCGACGAGCTTCTTGAGCTCGGCCTCCTTGGCTTCGATGCGCTTGCCGAGCTCGGCGGCCTGGTCGTACTGCTTGCGCGCGGCCACGTAATCCTGTTCACGCCGCAGCTGGTGCAGTTCGGACTCCAGCTCCTGCACGGCCACCGGCCGGGCCGTGGCCGACAGCTTCACGCGCGCGGCCGCCTGGTCGAGCAGGTCGATCGCCTTGTCCGGCAGGAAGCGCGCCGTGATGTAGCGGTCGGACAACTCGGCCGCCGCGATGATCGCGTCCTCGGAGATGCTGACCTTGTGGTGCGCCTCGAAGGTGTCGCGCAGGCCGCGCAGAATCATGATGGTCTGGGCCACCGTCGGCTCGGGCACCGTCACCGGCTGGAAGCGCCGCTCCAGTGCGGCATCCTTCTCGATGTATTTCTGGTACTCGTTCAGCGTCGTGGCGCCGATCAGGTTGAGTTCACCGCGCGCCATCATCGGTTTGAACACGTTGGCCACGTCCAGCCCGCCTTCGCCACCGCCCTGGCCGGCACCGACGATGGTGTGCACCTCGTCGATGAACAAAATCAGCTCGCCCTGGTGCTCGGTCACCTCCTTCAGCACCTTCTGCACGCGCTCCTCGAACTCGCCGCGATATTTGGCGCCGGCCACCATGGCGTTGATGTTGAGTTCCACCAGGCGCTTGTCGCGCAAGGTCTCGGGCACTTCACCCGCCACCATGCGCTGCGCCAGCCCTTCGACGATGGCGGTCTTACCCACACCCGGCTCGCCGATCAGCACCGGGTTGTTCTTCTTGCGCCGGGCCAGCACCTCGATGGTGGTTTCGATCTCCTGCGCGCGGCCGATCACCGGGTCGAGCTTGCCGTCGCGCGCCATCTTGGTCAGGTCGCGCGAGTACTTGTCGAGTTCTGGCGTGTTGGTCGGCGTCTCAGCGCGTCCATCCTCGGCGCCCTTGCCGACCACCTTGCTGACCTGTTGGCGCAGCGCCTGCGGCGTCAGGCCGTAGCGGCGCAGCAGGTTGGCGGCCAGCCCTTCGCCTTCCTCGGCCAGACCGATCAGGAAATGCTCTGGACCGACATAAGAATGGCCGAGTTCATTGGAGGCCACGAAGGCGCGGCTGAGCGCATCCTTCACGCGCGGCGACACGCCGATCTCGCCCTCGAAGGGCTTGTCCCCGCGCTTGGCCTCAGACTCGATCTGCCGCTTGAGGTCATCGACCTTGATCTTGAACTGACCCAGGATGGTCTTGACCACGTCGCTGTCGGCCAGCGCCAGCAGCAGATGTTCGGTATCCACCTCGGAGCGGCCAAATTCGGCAGCGTGTTTGGCGGCCTCCTGCAACAAGGCTTCCGACTGTTCGCTGATGCGGCTGGCCAGCCCACTGCCGCGACGGCGCGGCGCACCCGAACCTGCGGCGGCGGGCTCGCCAAACGAGGCATCGACCACGTCATCGGTATCGGCGGCAACTGGCGTCGCGTCGTCGCCGATGCGGAAGAAGTCACTGCCGAGGAAGTCCTCGAACAGGCCACTGCGCGAACCGAACAAGGCTTCCAGCGGCGAAACGGTGCGCTTTTGCTGGCGCACTAATTGCCGGTAATGGTCGTCGCACAACAGCATGGTGCTGTGACGACCGTTGAGATTGGCTTCCACCCGCACGGTGGCGGGTTGGCCGCAGACCTGGCATTGTTTTCTGGCCGTGCTGATGCTCCTGAGAAGGTTGACAAGGTTGAGGCGACGAGGCATCGCGAGCCGCGACACCTCGTCTCGGGCCGGGTTTTTCTTGTGACGAACGAGCCGGCGACGTCAGCCGTTGATCGGGATCGAGCGTCCCTGCTTCGGCGCACTGACCTCGCGCTTGTCGATCGTGACCGTGAGCACCCCGTTCTTGAACGATGCCTTGATCGAATCCTGGTTGGCGTCGTCAGGCAGGTTCAAGGCACGCTGAAAGCTGCCGTAGGAGCGCTCCACACGGTGGAAGCCACCTTCCTTCTTCTCCTGTTCCTGGCGCTTCTCGCCACGCACCATCAGCACGTCGTTGTCGAGGGTGATCTGGATGTCCTTCTCCTCGACACCGGGCACTTCCAGGGCAATCTTGTACTGCTTGTCGGTTTCCTGGATGTCCAGGGCCGGCTTCAGCATGCCCGACCAATCGGATGGCCACTGCGGCATGTTCAACGCCGAAAAACCGAAGCCCCGGAATGCGTCATCGAACAGCCGGTCGATTTCCCGATGCAGTTGCAGGATCGGGCTGACTGGCCCGCTAGCCGCTGGCAGGTCATTGCGCTGCACTGGCAGGGAAGAGGCGGTCTGCTGCTCTTGCTGCTCGTTCTTGAACCAGTTCCAGGGAGCCAACTTCTTGAAATCGATGTCCATGTCATACCTCCAGAAAAATTGGAAAACGAGTTACTCAAGCCCTTTGCCTGCTGCGACGGGCACTGCGCCCAGGCGACACGGGCTGCTCGGATGACTTCTGCTGTTCACGCTTGCGCATCACCTCCTTCTTTGCTCCGGCTCGGGTCTGATCATTGAGCCACTGATCGATTTCACTTTGACGAAACCGCCACGTCCCGTCCACCTTGAAAGCCGGAATTTCCCCGTGCGCGGCGAGCCGATAAAGCGTCCGCTTGCCGACTTTCAAGTACGCAGCCAATTCATCGAGCGTGAAAATCACCTGTAGGTGCGCTTTCATCTCACCCTCTCCAATCGCGTCGCTTTGCGGTTCCGGCCAAGGAAATCCTTGCAATACTTTGTAAAATATTACACCTACCATGACAAACTTCAAGAGTCAAGAGTCAATGTACAGCGTTCTCCCGCCCCATTGATGCAGGTCAACTGCTCAGGCAAGGCGCAGGGGGGCGGCCTGATCAGGCAATGGACAGCGCCTGGCTCGTCAGCCTGCGTGTGCCACAGGCGCCTCGATCAAACACCGATCCTCACGTTGTAGTCGAGTGCCCGCAGCCCCTTGCTTGTCTGCATGTTCCTTGGCGGAAACTCGTCTGGGCGCGCCCAGACGACGATTTCCCCGAGGCTGCTCAGGCCAACGTGCGGAATTGCCCAGTCGTCGCTGCGGATCGCGTTCCAGAGTCGGGCCGAAACACTTCCGTTGCCCCAGACAACGTAGTTCAACAGTATCCGTCCGGCCAACACACCTTCCCGATACCGCCGCCGAAGGCCATGGCCCATCAAGCGGATTTTCCATGCGCCCTCAGCGCCGTACCAACAGCAAATCTTTCAAGGCCCAGGTCATTCAGGAGTGTTCTGAACCCGATGCCTCCATCGCAAACATCGCCTTGGGCTACAGCCTCAATGCCAACCTCGTCCACAAATGGATTCGCCTGCTTACCCAGAAAACCACGGCTATCCAGCCAGCGTTCATCCCGTTGCCTTCTCAAATGCTCGGCGCGGGTTCGCATGCTCAAGCGCGCTGCTGCGATCATGAGTTTGATCCAGTCGGCCCGTAATAATGGGCACGATCCGTATGCCTATCTCAAGTGAAGTGGTTTACTGAATTTGGCCACCTGAACAGAGGTGATATGCTCACCTCAGAACATTACAGGTGCCTCAATGAAAAAAAGAAATTTCAGCGCAGAGTTTAAACGCGAATCCGCTCAACTGGTCCTTGATCAGAACTACACCGTTGCAGCTGCGGCCAGTGCTATGGATGTCGGCCTTTCTACCATGACGCGATGGGTAAAGCAGTTGCGGGATGAACGACAGGGCAAAATACCTAAAGCCTTTCCTATAACCCCGGAGCAGATTGAAATACGTGAGCTGAAGAAAAAAATACAACGCATTGAAATGGAAAACGACATATTAAAAAAGGCTACTGTAGATTCAATCTGTCAATGCAACACCCCTTTCAATTATCTCTTTCGGTGTTTTGAACTTCAGTGTCTTTCTCGGTCTGTTGTTTAGCTGAGCAGCAACCAGATCTAGTTCATGTTGAGTATATTGGGCAAGACATGTCTTTTTAGGAAAGTACTGCCGAATTAGCCCATTTGTGTTCTCATTTGTTCCCCGCTGCCAAGGACTCTGAGGATCGCAGAAGTAAACTTTAACGCCGGTGCTGACAGTAAATTCTAGATGTCTGGCCAGTTCCATTCCTCTGTCCCATGTCAGTGATTTTCTGAGTTCTGACGGTAAACTCAGGAATTTGTCGGTAAGAGCCTGATTTACTGAGACAGAATCTTTGCCCCTGAGTCTAAGGATGATCGTATAACGTGATTTTCGGTCTACAAGTGTGACTATATGAGAGTTTTTTGTACCTGAGACTAAATCGCCCTCCCAATGCCCCAGAGAGCGTCTGTTATCGATATTTCGGGAACGTTCGTGAATTGGTGTTCCGTTCACTATGTTAATCGTACCTCTTTCGCCTTTGCGGGTATGACGCCTGCCATGGCGAAGGCTATGCGACCGTCGCAGATGCTGTATATTCAGGTGGTGTAGCGCTTCACGGCTACGAAAGTACAGCGTTTTATAAATTGTCTCAGGTGATATTCGCAGCGTTTTTTGACGTGGTTTTGTTCGCCTTAACCATCCTGATATTTGCTCTGGAGACCATTTCATCTCCAGCTTTTCCAGAACAAGCTTTCGCAATGGTAAATTTTGATCCAGTAAGCACGGTTTTGGCCTTTTCGCCATTCTGTTGGCTCGGTTATTAGCATCAACAGCTTTGTAATAGCGTCTGCCCCGATTACGCTGAACTTCACGTGAGATCGTCGAAGGACTGCGATTCAGCGCAGTAGCTATCGCACGAATGCTCATTTTGGCTGACAAACCAGCTCGTATCTCCTCGCGCTCAGACAGTGTCAGGTGAGCTACAGCCCGCTTACGCTCATGGGGTTTTATGCCGCCAGTATCCCTTAACATAGTGAAGATCGTTCCGGGTTTTGAACCCAGGATATTCGCTATTTCACTGAAGCCTGTTCCGTTCTTCCATAGTTCAAAAACAGAGGCTTTTTCCTCTGCTGTAAATGTTCGTCTCATTCAAAAAACCTCCGCAACCCCATGTTTTCACATAACTGTTGCGTTGACCAATTGAATCTACA
>NZ_JAOWDG010000045.1:0-16631 GCF_030334745.1 Citrobacter sp. Cb080
TCAGGACCCACGAAGGCTGGCTGTATCTTGCTGTGGTTGTTGATCTGTTCTCACGCAAAATTATCGGCTGGTCCATGCAATCCCGGATGACAAAGGACATTGTCCTGAACGCACTGCTGATGGCTGTATGGCGGCGTAATCCCCAAAAACAGGTGCTGGTTCATTCGGATCAGGGCAGTCAGTACACAAGCCATGAGTGGCAGTCGTTCCTGAAATCACACGGACTGGAGGGCAGCATGAGCCGTCGCGGTAACTGCCACGATAATGCGGTTGCAGAAAGCTTTTTCCAGTTGTTGAAACGCGAACGGATAAAGAAAAAGATCTACGGAACGCGGGAGGAAGCCCGCAGCGATATTTTTGATTACATCGAAATGTTTTATAACAGTAAGCGTCGGCATGGTTCCAGCGATCAGATGTCACCGACAGAATATGAAAACCAGTATTATCAACGGCTCGGAAGTGTCTAGATTATCCGTGGCGATTCAGAACAACGGGGAAAACGCCTGCCCGATGCGATAGATCTTGTTGCTACCATCGAAGGTGATGTTATGCGGCACGATTTCCCGATACAAAGCCAAATCGCGAGTCGCCCCTGCTGGAGCCACGCCGAAGCGCTCAATCAGATCTGGGCGACCGATCTCACCGAAGAAGTAGAGCCGAAAATCTATGTAGGCCAGCCGATCGCGCTGGACCAGACTCAAGTCCTCAAGCCGCTTAGAAGGGGAACCAAGCATGAATTATCACTATAGGAAAAAATGAATATTTAATATGATAATCCATAAAATGCCATGGTTATAATCAAATTGATGATAATCAGCATTAATACTTATGTAACAGCTAGAATTTATGGCTTAAACGTAGACAGTCATCGTATAGGCTGATGCTTCTATACCGTTATATTTATGCCATCCAACTATAAAACCTTGCTGCCCAATGCCATATAGCCCCCTCAGGCAATTTGCCCTTATCTACTGTTCTGGTCTGGGGATGAGCGATACCAGAATTACCTAACGACTCAGGGACCGAGAGCACAGGCGGCAGTGGCTCGTCATCTACCTTAATTCAAATTATTTTCAGATAGATATCATTCTTCTGAACATACCTGGTTAACGGCAGAATCTCACGATTCTGCCGTTTTTGTATTATTTTTCAGAGGAGTAGTAATGAACAATTCTGAAGGTTTGAAGTCATTTCAGCAATCGCTTTCTGGTCTGCCACAATGGGCATCAGAGCGGATTCTACAGCAAATAAACCAGTTAACAGACTACGAGCCAGTGATAGGTATTCTGGGTAAAACCGGAGCGGGAAAGAGTAGCCTTTGCAATGCCCTTTTTGCTGGTGATGTATCCCCGGTCAGCGATGTCACAGCCTGCACCCGTAATCCGCTGAGTTTTCGGCTGCAACTGGGCGAGCGTTTTATGACGTTGGTTGATTTGCCGGGTGTCGGTGAAAGTGAACGCAGGGATGCGGAATACGCTGCACTTTACCGTCAGCAACTTCCCCGACTTGACCTGGTATTGTGGCTGATCAAGGCCGATGATCGGGCGCTGGCGGTGGATGAGCATTTTTATCATCAGGTAATTGGTGAGTCATACCGGCATAAGGTGCTGTTTGTTATCAGCCAGTCGGACAAGACTGAACCCACCAGCGGTAGTGGTCAATTGTCCACGGCGCAGAAGCAGAATCTCAGCCGCAAAATCTGCCTGCTGCACGAGCTGTTTCAACCTGTACATCCGGTGTGTGCGGTGTCGGTCCGTCTGCAGTGGGGGTTACGGGTGATGGCCGAGCGGATGATAAAGTGTCTGCCACGTGAAGCCAGTAGCCCGGTGGTGGCGCAACTGCAGTCTCCCTTTCGCACAACGACAGTCCAGGAAAAAGCACGTGACGATTTTGGTGAAACGGTCGGCGCGGTACTGGACACGGTAAGTGCTTTCCCACTGATACCGGCTCCGGTACGGGCCGTAATACAGGCCGTCCGTGACACCGTGGTGTCCGTTGCCCGGGCTGTCTGGAATTTCTTCTTCTGAACGTTTAACGCCTGTCTGTTCTTTCCCGAGCCCTGTCGCTAGTGCGACAGGGCTTTCTTTTGTTTGTTTTCCCCATTATGAGGAATCTGCTTATGACCCGTCTGGCTTCGCGCTTTGGCGCTGCAAATCTTATTCGTCGTGACCGTCCGTTAACCCGTGAAGAGCTGTTTCGCGTGGTACCCAGCGTATTCAGCGAGGACAAACACGAATCCCGTAGTGAACGTTACACATATATTCCCACCATCTCTCTGCTGGACAGTCTGCATCGGGAGGGCTTTCAGCCGTTCTTTGCCTGTCAGACCCGTGTTCGTGACCCTGGTCGTCGTGAACATACGAAGCATATGTTGCGCCTGCGTCGGGAGGGACAGATTACCGGTAAACAGGTGCCTGAAATTATCCTGCTTAACTCCCATGATGGCACAAGTTCTTACCAGATGTTGCCGGGCCTGTTCAGGGCTGTGTGCCAAAACGGTCTTGTCTGCGGCGAATCCTTTGGCGAGGTACGGGTGCCGCACAAGGGGGATGTGGTGAGCCAGGTGATTGAGGGAGCGTATGAAGTGCTGGGGATTTTTGATCGCGTGGAAGAAAAGCGGGATGCCATGCAGTCGTTGCTGTTACCACCACCTGCGCAGCAGGCACTGGCAAAAGCCGCGCTGACGTATCGCTTTGGTGAGGACCACCAGCCGGTTACTGAATCGCAGATACTCTCCCCGCGCCGCTGGCAGGACGAAAGCAACGACCTGTGGACTACCTGGCAGCGTATTCAGGAGAACCTGATTAAAGGTGGGCTCAGTGGCCGTAATGCCAAAGGCGGACGGTCGCATACCCGTGCTGTGCGTGGCATTGACGGGGACGTGAAGCTTAACCGGGCACTGTGGGTGATGGCGGAAACGCTGCTCACGCAGCTGCAGTAGCTGCTTGATGTTACCGCGTTGTTAATATCGGACACCACCTGTCCGCATCGCTATGTGCTCGTGTGCCTCAATCCTCCGGTTATAGCCTTTAACCCCCATTACATCTGGCTTTTGCAGAAATAAAAAATAGTTTCTGCGTTGTCCATACCCTGTCCGCCCCCCTCTTTAAAGTAATCACATCATTTTCAGTCAGTTAACTTTCCTGGAGAACCTCTCATGACACAGGCAGAACGCCGCCATGACCGGCTGGCTGTCAGGCTGTCACTGATAATCAGCCGTCTGGTGGCGGGTGAAACGTTGAGTGTGCGCAAACTGGCCGCTGAGTTTGGTGTGTCGGTGCGCACGCTGCGGCGTGATTTTCGTGAGCGGCTGATGTATCTGGACCTGGAGTATCAATCCGGATACTGCCGCTTACGCACTGCTGGCAGCGAGATGCAGATGGTGCCCGACGTGCTTATCTTTGCCCACCGCAGCGGGCTGGCCGGGCTTTTTCCCGGCCTTGACCGCCGTCTGGTGAATGCTCTGCTGATGTGCGATGAGTCTCCCTGCATGATAGCACCAGCCAATCCGGTGCCTTCGCCTTCAGGAGCATTGTCTTTCTGGAGACTGATTCAGGCCATTACCGGGCGCAGGCGGGTGACGCTGATTGCGGAGGGGCGACGCTGTGAGCGCCTGGCTCCCTGCCGGTTACTCATCCACCAGCAGACCTGGTATCTGGTGGCTGAACACGAAGGGCATATCGCCTTATTCACACTTGATGAAATCCATCTGATTCAGCCTTTGCAGGAGACTTTTCGCCGGAATGACAGTCTGTGCCGCCTGACTGAAGACCCGGTCTTCATTCAGGCCTTACCCCATTTTCGCTTTATCCAGCATTCACTGCTTACGTTTGTTCCGGCTGACAGCCCACCGGAATAGCGCAGGCGTTGTTATCAACCCGGCAACAGGGAGGAGCCCAGTGCCTGTTATTGCCATTATCGCCATTGTTATCATCGTCATCATTCTGAACAAAACTGGAGTGTCCGACAGCCTCACGGCCCTGACACTTGCAACCGTTGCCGCACTACTGACGGGAGGTGGCGCAGCCGGTGCTGCCAGTGTCGCGCTGACGCCGTTCGTCGGCGTGCCGGTGGGTATTTTCGTGGGGATTTATGTCTTTACCAAAGTGGTTCGTCTGATTTCAGGAAAAAATAATGAAACGTAAAACACTACCTCTACTGGCGCTGGTTGCCTCCACTCTGTTTCTGAGCGCTTGCGATGACAGGAGTGATGACCTGAAAGCTATCAGTAAATTTAAGGACCTCACGCCTCCGCGCTTCAGCGATGTGGTGAGCCGTCAGGATGATGTCAGGGAAGAGTGGTCGCAGATTGCTCTTTCTGGTCCCACTATGCAGGTCTTACGTACCCGTCAGTCGCCCGATGGCTGCGAGGGTGGCTGTTACTACTACCTCGTGGATATGGAGGAGAAAACCGTGCAGCCGCTGATGAATGCGCTGTGTATTGCCGACAACATCAGCCTGGAATACCACGAGAAAACGGACCCGCGCACCCGGGAGCGTTTCCTTGAATATTCCCATGACGGCAAACTGATGGGACGGCTGCTGATACCCTCAAATCCTGATAACCGGGAATAAATACAAAGACAAAGGAGACAGAAATGAAAATAAATTCTTTAAGTCGGCTCATGCTCGCTGGCGTGCTGCTTGTCAGCTTCAATGCCTCTGCGGTTTCGGGACTCTGGCAACAGGGGTACGGTCAGGGCAATGCGGAATACAGTGTGACGGATAGCAGCGGAAAGATGTTTACCATCAACTGCACGGAAAATCCGGACCAGAACGGTATTTACCAGCAATCGGTTTTTCTGACCCTCGCAGGGGATAAAACGATCAGCTCGCATGATGACAGTACCGACATCACAGTGGTGATGGGCCCCATAAGCAATACGCCATTCCCTCAACCCTTGGCTGGCGTAACGGGGATAATGCCTGGTTTAGTTTCATCATGGATATCCGTAAGGCCAGGCAGTTCGACGTCTACGTCAATGACCGCAAAGCGGGGACCTTCAGCGTTGACCTGACGAACGCTACGAAGGCACTGCCAACATTAGCAGACTGCACTAACGAGTGACAGTTGTGCTTTCCATCCATAACAACATACCTGACTGCCAGGAGCAGTCAGGGTTTATTTTTTTCATTTTTTATTTCCACCGATTAGTCCAGGCACTTCCGAATAATGAGCGCAGTGGCCAGTTTTAGTTGACTATATAGCAATGATAAAATAATCACGTGTTATGTTGAGATTGTTTATTTAGCGGTTGAGAGAAACTATGGATAAAATTTGTGATAAGTGTGCACACATGATGAGTGCATGTACTTGTGGAACTTGTGAGAACTGTGACGAGAAAGAGTCGGACTGTACCTGCAAAAAATGTAGCCAGTGCAATAACCTTGAGGACTTCTGCTCTTGCAGAATTTGTGAAGAATGTAGTGAAAAAGAAGCAGAGTGCTGCTGTTGAAATGTTAACAATACTGGCTGCAGGAGCTACCTGCCTGCAGCTTCGATTGCCGACGTACCCCGATCCCAGTTGGTTAGCGTATTTCGATTCTTGCAATAATCGCTGGACTCATAGCACGAAGCCGACATACTTACTGGATTGAAGGTCCGCTGTGAGCGAGGATCGGACGTAAAACAACTGTAAAAAACTATTTAACTCAGGCAGAAATGTCAAGATTCAGTGAAAATGTCTAATCACTGGTTCGTTAGAAATGCCCATATGTTGAAAAGGCTGCTGCAAAAAAGTCTCTCGCAGCGGCCTCTTTAATATAACGTCATTGTGTGCATCATCTTTAATTATGGGTTTAACTCAAACTGTTCCCCGTTTATTAATTTTCGCAATAAGTCAAGTGCCTCAGATGAGTATTTTCCGACACCACTTTTCCCAGATTTAATGAAAACATGATAATTGTTGTCTGATGCTTTAATGTTGAAGTCGGTTAGTTTTCTTAATTTTTCGAATTCTTGATTAACATAGTGCCACGATCCCATGTCGAGAATCCTTGCCAGATCAGACATTGTATATGGGAAACTAGCATTTAGTGCCTGCCCATTATTGAGTTCAGCGATACCATACATTTTTGCTAATGCATCATCATGCTCTGCAATATTGCGGAACATCTCAAAATCGTATGGAAGTTCTTGTTTAACAAGGGATTCTGATGCGAATGTGTACGTTCTGGCTAGAAATGCACGCACAAGTTTTGGATTAACGCTAATTTCCGGTGTATTAGATGATAACGCATCAAAAATCCAACCAAAATTATTTGCGTATATCACCTTGATTCGAACGCTTTTATTCTCACCAACACCGATTAGCAATTCCTTTTGATGAGAACCAGTGGCCTCGCAGTCCTTACTGAAGGAGACAAGATAAATATTTGGAATCAATGCATTATTGGGAGCGATGATTTCATCTATATCAGAGAGAATTGCCTTTATGTTTTCATCATTGATACTGTACCCAAAGAAAAACAAGGGGTGTTCAGCAAAATATGTTAGCAACTTAGCACTGATATATTTCTTACGTTTATAGAAATCAACATAATCTTCATTTGTAATAACAATACTTTCAACTTCATGACTGCTACCATGAATTTTCATGATTTCGCCATAAGATGAATAATTCACTTTAACAACGTTATGACCAACTATTGCCTGATAATTGTCAAATATTTTTTCTAATGTGTCGTCATAATTTGTTGTGATTATTGCATGAGGTTTTACTTTCCTTAATTTCTGAACTTCCTCTGTATATTCCATGTTCGAGAAATCAACGGAGTTTGATAATTCATTCAGAATGGATGCAATTTCATGCTTAATATAAATATCTTTTGGAGTCGTTCCTTCAAAGTATGTCTCTGGATAGCGATCCTTGCCATCATCCCAAGCCCATTCAGCATAGAAGTCACAAAAATCGCTAGCAATCAAAGGTTTGTTATCACCCTTTGTTTGGCTGTAGTAACCATAAGGGCGTTTGATCAAGGGGCATATTTCCGCTAGTTGCTTTAATAGACCTTCCCAGTCAGGCGCTTTTATATATCGTTGTGAAATACCTGCACCCATGAATAAAATGGGTTGGACTTGTAAGTTTTCAAGGCAAGATTTAACATCTTCGATTATTTCTTCTTGATATTCCGTAAAGTCCATATAGTTACCTCAGGGATAGGTGATTGCTATGTGATGCACCGCGAAACGGTTCGGGGCTTTGTGACACCCAAACTTTACCCCGGTTTCCCAGCGTTTCCTTTGTATATAATATCATTGAAGTTAATTGCGTTTCTCAGAAATCTTCTTAGGATGTGATTGCAATAACGGCAACACAGCGCACACATCGCGGCTGATCAGTGAGTATGAAGTGGTTTACTGAATTTGGCCGCCTGAATCGAGAGACAAAATGTCCGCTCCTGGCACAAAACGGCCTATCAGCATTATAAAAATATTCAGATATATATCATTCCTCTGAACATACACAACTAACGGCAGAATCTCACGATTCTGCCGCTTTTTTATTATTTTTCAGGGGGGGAGTAATGAATAATTCTGAAGGTTTGAAGTCGTTTCACTAATCGCTTTATGACCTACCGTAGTGGGTATCGGCTGATTGCGCAGCAGGGCCATTAGTTCCTGCCAGTATCACCGGCGTTAACATTGAAGACGACTAGGGCAGGCATGGAACTTTGAACCGGATGCCGGTGAAGGTCTTAACCGCTATACCCGCAAGCCAGGCATCTGTACGGACGTATCCATCTGCTGGCTCCGCATGATTTACCAGCAACATTTAATCTTCCCGAACACTCATTATTACCGCATACGCCAGCCGTCGCCGCTGGCGTTTTTTTATTGACGGAGACACACCCATGACAACAGCGACAAAAAACAACCTCGCATCTGCTGCTAACGAATCCGAATTTGAACTGACCGTAACGCAGATACCCGACGAACAGCGTATCTGCTTCTGGCCGCAGTACTTTGGCTCTATCCCACAATGGATAACGCTGGAACCCCGCATTTTCGCCTGGATGGACCGCTTCTGTGACGAGTACAACAGTGGTATCTGGTCCTTTTACACGCTCAGCAATGGCGGCGCGTTTATGGCCCCTGATGCTGACGTTGACGATAAATGGCATCTGTTCAACGGTATGAACGGCAATGGCGCGGACATGAGTGCTGAAGCCGCAGGCATTGCTGTCTGCCTGATTGAATACAGCCATCACGCCTGCCGTACAGAGTGTGACGCAATGACCGCGCACTATTACCGCCTGCGGGACTATGCCCTGCAGCATTCTGAAGCCCACGCCATTTTGCGTATCATTGACTGACCGGAGGAGCAACGAATGAAACAGCTTTCCTTTTTACCCGGCGAGATAACGCCACAGGACCGGCGTCTCATTCAGCGGGCGCTCAGGGCTCTGGAGCGGCACCTGCATGAGCCTGGGGTAGCCTTCACCTCCACTCATGCCGTCCGGGAGTGGTTGCGGCTGCATATGGCCGCGCTTGAACGGGAAGAGTTCCGGGTGCTGTATCTGAACCAGCAGAACCAGTTGATTGCCCACGAAACCCTGTTTGCCGGTTCTATTAGCAGTACCGAGGTACATCCCCGCGAGGTGGTCAAGCGCGCTCTGTACTTCAACGCGGCAGCGGTAATACTGGCGCATAACCATCCTTCCGGCGAGACGACGCCCAGCCAGGCTGACAAAGCCCTCACGCAGCGACTGGTTCAGGTACTTCAACTGGTGGATATCCGTGTCCCTGACCATCTGATTGTCGGCGGCAGGCAAATCTATTCGTTCGCAGAACACGGTCTGCTGTGAGGTATTACATGAAAATTATCAGTAAACGCCGGGCAATGACGATATACCGCCAGCATCCTGAGTCCCGAATCTTTCGTTTCTGCACCGGCAAATACCAGTGGCACGGTAGCGTCTGCCATTACACCGGCAGGGACGTTCCGGATATCACAGGAGTCCTGGCGGTATACGCCGAACGCCGCCAGGACCGCGAGGGGCCTTATGCCTGCCTGATGAGCATCACCCTGAACTGACAATAAAGAGGTTATCAATGAGCAAAATCACATGGGGTCTGCAGCGTGATATCACGCCACGTCTGGGAGCCCGTCTGGTGCAGGAAGGCAACCGACTGCATTATCTGGCTGACCGGGCCAGCATGACCGGCAAGTTCAGTGACATCGAATACCGGAAGCTGGATGAAACATTCCCGCACTTTATCCGCCAGATGGAATCGATGCTGACCACTGGTGAACTCAGCACCCACCAT
Organism: Citrobacter sp. Cb080; assembly: GCF_030334745.1. NCBI lineage: Bacteria > Pseudomonadati > Pseudomonadota > Gammaproteobacteria > Enterobacterales > Enterobacteriaceae > Citrobacter > Citrobacter sp. Cb080. The sequence goes on from NZ_JAOWDG010000045.1 coordinate 9,272, forward strand.
GCCCACTGCGTTACCCTGTACCACAACGATTTAACCTGCGAAGCCGACACCCTTGGCAGTTGCGGCTACGTATACATCGCCATTTACCCCACTCAGCGTTAATTACCTTCACGAGAGCAAACATGAAAACTTTACCTGCAACAACTCAGCGGGCGGTGAAGCCCTGCCTGTCACCCGTGGCTGTCTGGCAAATGTTACTGACACGTCTGCTGGAACAGCACTATGGTCTGACAATAAACGACACGCCATTCTGCAATGAGGCTGTGATTAAGGAACACATCGATGCCGGTATCACCCTAGCCGATGCCGTGAATTTTCTGGTAGAAAAATACGAGCTGGTTCGTATAGACAGGAAGGGATTTAGCTGGCAGGAACAATCTCCTTATCTCCGGGCTGTAGACATTCTGCGAGCGCGGCAGGCAACTGGCTTGTTGCGGCAAAGCCGTAACAACGTAGTACGATGAACATTGCGTACAACCTTCCCGATTTACATTTCTGAACTTCCTCCCTTGTTTACCTATTGCGTAATGCGCCTGCTACTACCCGGCGGGCGCGTTATCTTTTTACGGACAAACAATCATGCAACCAGAAGTTGAAGTATTAACCGATCATAATGAGCTAATTTGTTCGAGCTTTATTGAACACATTGCCAACACATTAAATTTAGGAGTGGTGTAGACATGGACAACTAAACCTGCAGCCACGGATGTATAGTGAGCGAAGCCCTATCAGGCCTTTTTGGTCAGTAGATAAGATTGATCTTCGTTGATAGAATTTACTTACACCAGCTGTTACATGAAAATAATTTTTTGGTGGGAGAATGATAAGATCTTACGTAAGAATTTGATTTTAATGGTGCCGATAATAGGAGTCGAACCTACGACCTTCGCATTACGAATGCGCTGCTCTACCAACTGAGCTATATCGGCCCTGAAAAGGACATGTCCACGAATGTGAGCACGGGGTAGAAGGTTAAAACTAACCGGGCGATGCGTCAATGGCCTTGCGAATCAAACGCCTATTTTTGCATCATCCGGTTTCAATTACGCACGAATCGTGTCGTTACAGGCATGCTTATACGCGGTCGGGTATTACTATAACCAGCGGCGAACGTGTTGTTCATAGCGCTCCCATTCCAGCCCGAAATGTTTTCGCAGTTGTTCCTCTTCAAAATCGATATGCAATCTGGCAACCGCCAGCATAAACACCGGTACAGCCAGTACTCCAGTCAGGCTACCGATGTAAAGAGCAAAGGCCAACTGGAGTCCACTCATACCAAGGTAGATCGGGTTGCGGCTCCAGGCGTAACATCCGTCGGTAACAAGCGTGGTCGATTTATGTGCATGCAGCGGATTCAGGGTCGTACGTTTCATCCGCATCTGCCACGCGGTATGCAATATCACCAACAGACTGACGCCGGCCAGCAATGCGCATATCACGATATTCACCCCGCCGAATGTGAAACGCGGACTCGCCGTCAGCACATCCGTAACGAGAAAAAGTACTAAGATAAGAGGCGGCGGAAACCAGACTCTTAATTTTGTCAGGAAATGACGCATGGCCAGGAACTCACCTCGGCATCGGTTTAATTAACGCTGATACCGCTATAAATACCCCGTATTAGATACATAAACAAACGATGCCTCAATCACAACAGGCAATCGCCTTCACCAGACAGGCGGGAGTTATCGTACTCACCTCGACAAAAATACCTGCATCAGAGGCATCCGCCCCTGATGTTCCCGAAAGGCTTTACGTTGAGAAAGTAGAATCCGACGCTGATTCAAAAAAATCTAAAGACTGCTTGTAGTAACGCATAAAATCATCAAACGTCACTGGCGGTAAAAATTGATAACCCTGCAGGTAATCAACATTATTTTTCCCCAACCATTGCTGCTGATAGCCATATTCAACGCCTTCCGCCACCATGCGTAACCCCAGGAGTTCGGAAAGGTGAATGATCGACTCGAGCATAGGGATATGTTGCTCAACTTCTTTAATAGCTTTGATAAACGTTTTATCAATTTTTATAACATCCAGGTCTAACTCATTGAGATAGCAAAGGTTAGCGTATCCCGTCCCAAAATCATCTAAAGCAAACAGAACCCCTCAGTTTCGCAACGATCGTATCAGCTCTTTGATTGCAGGAGTAATAGTGAGAGTCTGGTTTTCAGTTATTTCAATCATCAATTTTATCGGTAGCCTTTGCGTTATTTCCATAAAATTAAGGCACTCCCAATAAAAAACGGGGTTACTTAAACCTGATGGACTCACATTAAAGGAGACGAATAAATTTTTATTGAAACCCTCGCTTCCGTCGACCAGATTACGCGCGACGGTAGTCATTAAATAGCTCGTTAACTCATTCATTAAACCACTTTTTTCAGCTAGCGGTATAAACTCACGCTGAGAAATAGCATAATTATGCCCCTGTGGCCAACGAGCCAAAACCTCAACACCACAGACGTCTCCGTTGATATTTACGATGGGTTGAAAATAAGGAATGATTTCTTCATTCCTTATTGCCATACTCAGTCGACCAGAATCTGAGACATCATATTCTTCGCCGTATATTACATTTTCACCAGAATGACTATTCGTCGGGGAACTTTCATGCAATAGATTATTCCTGGTTAAAAAAATGATAGTTTCATTAAAATGAGTAAATCCCAGACGAGCGGTAATTCGTTCTCGATATCGATACACTGACTTAATTGTTATCGAGTTAGCAATACAAAAATCGTGCAGTTTTTCCTTTGTGAAAGATGCATACAGCATTTCCTCTTCAAACTCAGTCAAATGAAACGTAAACATCGTTGAACCTTTAGTGACTTCCGCAACCTCATTGGGTGCCATTAGATTGGCTCTCAACTGAGAAATCAGTTGATCCGATAATTCCCGTCCATTAATGAATGCATACTCCTCGTACCCCCGATTAACAGAACGGGTTTCATTCATCCGAAGAACAATACAGTTTATATTGATAAACTGCGTGCTATTTCTCTGAAACCACTTCCTGACCAGGAATAAAGGTAACCGGTTATCGATCAACAGTAAACAGGATGGGTACCGTGGAATAATTGACTGTGAACCTGAAATAAATGTCCGCGCATCGACTAACACCAGATTTGGCAACCACGCTTTTATCCCTGAGAAAAGAAAAATATCATAACTGAGCAGAAAAACCTTTTTCGTATTCATAATTACCACCAACTTAAATTTATGGCATAGCAGGTCCCTCGTTTTATACACGAGAGAATATACAACACCTTTAGCCTCCAACAATTACAATGCGGTCCGCGAATTAACTTTATCCGTAAGTCATATCACGTAGTTTCAGAATTTATAATCACGATTATCCATATGAGTATTACCATTAAATGTTAAGGCCATTTTAAATATTGAAAAAGGAAAACTCCTAATTCTTCACCAGTACAAATCCTTTTACTTATTTTCACTGCAAGACAAAACAAAAAACCACAAACACTAGCAACGACAAAATATACAGCCACTAAAACCATAAGAATAACACATTATAGCTACTCATGCTGCCCGACAAACCATTAGCGTACGTCGCAGATCTCTGATCGCATAGACATTTTCGGTGATATGGATGACCTTATAATAGAAAATATCCTGTCGCGACATGAGTTGTTCGGTAACTTCATCAGGAACATTGTCATTTTTATTTTTAACAATAGCTACACGACGAGTCTGTAGGTAACCATCACGATCTTTACCAATAAAATTCAGGACAACATTACGATCTACAGCATAATGTTTACCCTGAATATTGAGGCTTCCTACCTGAGATACCCGCCCTTCGGTAGCAGAAGAAATACGAAAAACCAGCAGAACTTCACCTTCAATTTTTACACCCTGAGTTTGCGCCTCCAGATGCAGGTAATTTTTGGCTGAGCAGGTCAGCGTCTCAGGTTCTTGATGGCGATATAAAAAATATGCTGTGATCGCTGCAAGAAAGATTGCCCCACTAATAAACAAAATTTTCACATTCACGGGCAACCCCTCCTTTCTCTAAGGTACAAATCCCCAGGAAATTCTCTCTAAGATCATTGTCGGCTGATAAATTATTATCATCATAAAAAACAATTGTTTTCTTGCCATCATGACAAGCCGCATTTACTTTTCGCCACATATCAGAAGATAAAAATGCTTTCGTTTTACCAGCGTTATTGTCATCGGCAGTATAAAGTTCACAATCACCTATTGCCCTGATATAGATGAAATTTTTGGAGCTTGAATTAAGAGCTAACAATATAAAAATAGCGCTACCAAGAAATGCAAATAATAAAATGAACAGAATAAAATTTTTACGTTTTGGTCTTACGGATGAGTTTACCGTCTCAGTTACCGAACGCACGGGTTCATCTACACAGGAAGATGAAGATTCATCGCTGATCGAAGCATGGAACAAAAATCCCTGCCGGGGCAGCGTTTCAATGGGATTACCCGCCCCCAGCTCACTAAATGCTTTTCGCAAAATACTGATACTTTTATTAAGGCTATGACCCGATGGGGCCATGCCATGCTTTTTCCACACTTCTTCAATGATAAACTCGCGGTGGACTTGTTGATTTTTATGGGCAATGAATAGCTCAAGTAGTCTCGCGGTAGACGCCGAAAGAATTATTGTAGTATCGCGATGTTTCAGGCTTTTTCTGGTGGAATCATACTCAACCTGATCATTAATTATACTGTTCATACTACCTGACTCTTAAATACCGTGACGTTGAGTACAAATGACCAAAGTTTCATCTGTGCCGAGCTGATTACTGCATTGTATAAAGACAGTTACAGTATAGGTTCGATATCTAACCATGACATATCGGATCAGACTTAATACTTACTATTGATTGAGTTTGAAGCACCCCTGACCTACTGGTATGTATTTCTGCAATGCAACGATAAATTTTCGGTTTTTTGATTTCAATTCGCTACTACGCCAGGTTTCACCCGGCAACACATAACGCATGGTAGCGTCATCATCGGTGGAGTTGCACCCCAGGTGTACGATGATTTTAAAAAAAGTATTCCCGGTGTTTTTCAGTGTGCCGTTTGCCTCATCAATGGTGTAGGCCAGATTCATTTTTCTCGGGCGAACAACCAATATGGTGTCCATAGCAATCACCGGGAGAGCCTGCCCACCTTTCCCTTGATTACGCTCGGTAAACAGCGTTATCGGCATTTCACGAAACAGAATTCGGTAATAGCGTTCTTTATCATCCTGCGGTCCACGGTAGAAAATCTTAAAAAACTCACTCGCCTGCGGAGCCAGTGAAAAATTCAGTGGCGTAAACAAAAGTTCGCCTTCAGCAATGGCACTTCTGTTTTCACCTCCCGGTCCCGGCTTATCAATTTTTACTGCGCCAATACTGTACAAATTCTGTTTCTGGCTATCGTTATAGATCCGTTTGCTGATAAATGATTTATCCGATGGCATCTCATAAATGGTCGACTCCAGGTAGACAGCCTGTGCGGAGAATATAGTCAGCCCGGAAAGTAAGATAAATACCCATCTAAACACCAAACGGCAGCGGTTCATGGCGTCACTCCCACCCAATTCGCCGTGACTTTTATCTCTCCACTGGCACTGACGACACCTTCCCAATCTGTACCGGAAACAGTTAACATCGAACGTGAATCATTCATTGGGAAAAGCAATTTCAAATCAGTAGCATAATAGCTTCCATCATCATTGTTATTTGCGTCCCAGGGCGTCTGTTGCCACTGCGCATCGCTCATATTAATTGCTGCTTCACTACAGCTATTTCGTTTCTGTACCACGCCCCCCGACTGACTGTTGTACTGCAGAAAGGCAGGGATTGGGACTGACAGCCCGCCTTGAGGGGAGGTAAACAGACAGTAAGGCACACTGTTTATCGTCGTACTTTCCCCGATAACTTGCGCGGTAATGCTATCAGCCTGACGAGGACCGGAGACTGTCACGGTGTAATCCATTTCTATAGGAGCGGCGTCGCCAATCGTGCCACTGCCGCTCGCAGAAGCGGTGTTGTCTGAAGAGACGATACTGATCCCATACTCCTTCGGCACAATATTGAGCTGTAGCGAAGGCGTAAACTGGTAGTGCCCTGACTCTGGTGTTAAGCCATTATAAAAACCGAAGGTAAACGGTTGACTGTTAGGGAAGGTGCGAACAAGTTCCTGATATGAGATCATCATATTCATCCGGAGCGCATCCCAGAGGGACATCATGAGCCATCAACTCACCTTCGCCGATAGTGAATTCAGCACTAAGCGCCGTCAGACCCGAAAAGAGATTTTCCTCTCCCGCATGGAGCAGATTCTGCCATGGCAGAATATGACCGCTGTCATCGAGCCGTTTTATCCCAAGGCGGGCAATGGCCGACGGCCCTATCCGCTGGAGACCATGCTGCGTATTCACTGCATGCAGCATTGGTACAACCTGAGCGACGGTGCCATGGAAGATGCCCTGTACGAAATCGCCTCCATGCGCCTGTTTGCCCGATTATCCCTGGATAGCGCCCTGCCGGATCGCACCACCATCATGAATTTCCGCCACCTGCTCGAGCAGCATCAACTGGCCCGTCAATTGTTCAAGACCATCAATCGCTGGCTGGCCGAAGCAGGCGTCATGATGACCCAAGGCACTTTGGTGGATGCCACCATCATTGAGGCACCCAGCTCTACCAAGAACAAAGAGCAGCAACGCGATCCGGAGATGCATCAGACCAAGAAAGGCAATCAGTGGCACTTTGGCATGAAGGCCCACATTGGTGTCGATGCCAAGAGTGGCCTGACCCACAGCCTGGTCACCACCGCGGCCAACGAGCATGACCTCAATCAGCTGGGTAATCTGCTTCATGGAGAGGAGCAATTTGTCTCAGCCGATGCCGGCTACCAAGGAGCGCCACAGCGCGAGGAGCTGGCCGAGGTGGATGTGGACTGGCTGATCGCCGAGCGTCCCGGCAGGGTAAAAACCTTGAAGCAGCATCCGCGCAAGAACAAAACGGCCATCAACATCGAATACATGAAAGCCAGCATCCGTGCCAGGGTGGAGCACCCGTTTCGCATCATCAAGCGGCAGTTCGGCTTCGTGAAAGCCAGATACAAGGGGCTGCTGAAAAACGATAACCAACTGGCGATGTTATTCACCCTGGCCAACCTGTTTCGGGTGGACCAAATGATACGTCAGTGGGAGAGATCTCAGTAAAAACCGGAAATAACGCCAGAAATGGTGGAAAAAATAGCCTAAATAGGCTGATTCGATGTGTTTGCGGGAAAAAAATCGGCCCAGATCCGCGAAATTTTAATCAGCGAGTCAGCTTGGGAAGAAATGACCTGCTTATTCGCACCTTCC
>NZ_JAOWDG010000046.1:0-11112 GCF_030334745.1 Citrobacter sp. Cb080
CCACTGTTCGTCCATTTCCGCGCAGACGATGACGTCACTGCCCGGCTGTATGCGCGAGGTTACCGACTGCGGCCTGAGTTTTTTAAATGGCGGAAAATCGTGTTGAGGCCAACGCCCATAATGCGGGCGGTTGCCCGGCATCCAACGCCATTCATGGCCATATCAATGATTTTCTGGTGCGTACCGGGTTGAGAAGCGGTGTAAGTGAACTGCAGTTGCCATGTTTTACGGCAGTGAGAGCAGAGATAGCGCTGATGTCCGGCAGTGCTTTTGCCGTTACGCACCACCCCGTCAGTAGCTGAACAGGAGGGACAGCTGATAGAAACAGAAGCCACTGGAGCACCTCAAAAACACCATCATACACTAAATCAGTAAGTTGGCAGCATCACCGGCATTTGCTACTCCGATTGTGACGTTATCATTTTTAATTACCACACCGGAAGCATGGGTGATGCCACTGGGCGATTTGCACCACGGTTTTCCGTACTTGTCCGGAGCCGGGCGTCTGGTGTTGAAAGACACATTAATGCTGGCGGGAGCGGTGATGATCATCGCAGATTCATCGCGATCAATTATTAAGCAAAAGTATTGAATTTTTAACGTTGTACCCTCTGTAAGAAAGTAAGCCTCTATAGTTCGATTCGGTAATTACCGGGCCAGCAGGATGCTGGCCTTTTTTCTGCCCTAAGGTAAATTTATTTTACAGGTGAAATATAATTATTCACTTTTTCACAATAACTAGTCGGAGCTATATTCCTGGTTAATGATATAGTGCCGTAAGCATTTTCTCTTCTTCTTGCGATAGCACGCCAGTCCGCATACTGCGTGGTCCTTCCATCAAAACCCATTCATTTCCCTCTATTTTTTTCTGTGTAGTTCTTGCTATTTGTTATCTCAAAATGACATCTCAAAAAATTTTATTATTCTCTTTTGTTATAGTTAGCCAACAACTTCATGTGGTTTTAGGCATGGCTTCAGCTAGAATTAACTTTGATTAAATGTTTTTACGTATCAATAAATGGCTAAAGATAGTTAAAAACTTAATTTTTAACCAACTGTTCGACATGGAATCCACTATGGTAATTAAGCACCAGGGGTGGATGCTGATCTCGCGTTTTGTGAGTAACCAAAAGCGAGACATATCTTAAATATGGAAATAAGGGTTTTAGAATGAGCTTTGGATTAGCAAAGGACAACAAGTTTGAAATCATCGCTACCCTTCGTGAAGAGTTGCACAAGAAAACGAAACTTGAAGTTTTATGTGAAAACCATAGTGTTATCACGCAGTTAGAGAAGATTGATTTCGAGCGGTTTGTCATCTCCGGACACGAAGACATTGTTCCTGAAAAGGTCCAGTACTTTATCCTGCACAGTGAAAGTGGGATTGTAAAATTTAGTGCCAGATTCGAACAAACCTTATCAGCAGGTGCACAAGCAGGATTATCCTACTTCATCCCGGATATGATTTTCTTTGCCCAGCAGCGACAAAATCAGCGTTTTTCCTTCCTGAAGGGTTACGACTTTTTCTGTTTTGGTCGTTACAAAAACGGAGAAAACTACTCTCTGAAGATTAAAAACATCTCGCAGGGCGGTTGTGCATTAATTGTTAAAGATGTGAACTCCCGTTTTCTCTATAAAGATGCGGTGATTAAAAATGCCGCGCTGGATTTTGATACGTTTGGCAGTTTACAGCTGGATTTGAAAGTGATCGATGTCGTCATGATCAATGAATTTGATGAGGATAATCAATTGTATGCCTGTCATCAGATTTCATGTGAGTTCGATTTTAAAAATCGTCGTGAAGAGGCAGAGGTCGAGAAGATTATTATTAAATTTTTAATGAGTAACAAGATTTGATGCTGATAAGGAGCGATGAACAGGATGTTGATGTGTGGCAGTGATAATTTTGTGGGCAACGGTTTGTTCGCCTACCTGACAAGCAAACATGTACCGATACAAACATTCCAGTTTGAGGATATGTTGCATCAGTCATCATTATGCCAGCATCAAACCATGGTTTTTAATATCATTGATAACGAACAACCATGTTCAGCTATCGTGCAGTTTTTGAATAAAAACCGCTTCAAGTTTTATAATAATGTCGTGGTAATTATTGCTGATAGTTTGGTGGCGAAATTATGTGTAGAGTTATTATATGTTGAAAAAACGATAGTTTTGACGGAGAAATCTTCACTGCGCGATTTCGGTCAACTGGCGTCGTTAACGGCCGGGAAATGGAATCCCCGGCTGTATCGTTCACAGAAAAGATTAACCGAGAGAGAGCAGCAGATTCTGAATTTATTGGTAAACGGATATACCGCCAGAGAAATTTCAGAGTTAGTCAGCCTGAATTATAAAACTATCCAGGCGCATAAAATGAGGGTCGTCACCAAGCTGGGACTGACCAATACCTCGGAATTAAATAAATTAATTGTCAGATTTACCCATCGTATGTCTTTTTTACCCTAACCTGGCCATTCTATTCTGATGTAACACACCTAATAGTAGATACAATTCGGGAGTGATATTGACTGGTTTTTAATTTTTATGATTTGTTGAGGGAGATATGAATGTTTAATTCTAGTGAGGTGTTAACCGCGCTTGAAAAGGCATTGAATACCAGTCAGCTTTATATGGTTTATCAACCAATTTTTAATTTGCGTAATCAGCGTATTAGCGGGTTTGAAGCATTAATGCGTTGGAATAGCCCCCAGATGGGGATGATCTCTCCCGATGTTTTTATTACCTTGCTGGAAGACAGCGGCAATATTATGTCAATTGAAGATATGGTTACCCACACTCCCTGGGATGTGGCAACCCGTTGGCCAGAGCCCCTTGTATTGTCCGTCAATATTTCCGCGCTTGAGTTCTGCGATCCGCTGTTACCCCAACGCGTCAGAAAAAATCTTACTGTATGTGGTCTCCCGCCCCATCGATGCCAGATAGAGGTCACGGAAACGTCGCCGCTGTGCGACAGTCAGGTCGCGGCTAAAAATATGACGGAGCTGAAGGCGATAGGGGTCAAAATTGCCCTTGATGATTTTGGAACCGGCCACGCCAATCTTAACTATCTGTTGAAATATCCTTTTGATACCTTAAAAATTGATAAGGAATTTATCGCCGGCATTGAACCCGATACCCGCTCAACAAAGATTGTCGAGGGTATAATTTCACTGGCGCACAATTTTGGTATTGAAGTTCTTGCTGAAGGGGTGGAAACCCAGTCCGAACTGGACCGGCTGATGCAGATTGGTTGTGACAAAATTCAAGGCTTTTTCATTTCTCCCCCAGTGTTAGCAGAAGAGATCCCGTTACTCCTGACGCAGTATAATCCTTAATCTTCTCCCTCTCTGTTGTTCCCCTGAACCTCGATTGTTTCGCGTTGCCAGAGGGCCGCTCCCGCGCTTTCTCCGCCAGTCCGTAGGCCTGATACGTTAAGCGCATCAGGTTGCTTTGTATCCGTGACAGGCCAAAAAAAGCCCCCTGTTAAACAGAGGGCTAGCGAGTTTATGTCAGCTTAGAACGATTTCTTAAAGCCAATTGATGCATTAACCGGCGCTTCAACCTGCGACTTACTGCCACCGTTACTAAATTGCGTACCCAGTTCTCCGTAAACCTGCAGGTTTCTGTCGATAGACCATGACAGACCGGCTGCAACTTCAGTGCTGGAGTACTGTTGTGAAGACTCAAGCGTGGTGGTGGCTACCGCATTGCTAAAGTGCGTTTTGTCTTTTGAACCCAGACCCTGCCAGACGTTGACCCTGCCGTAAGGCTGGAATTTGCCATGGTTGGTGTCATAGTCAGCGACCAGACGCACGCCCAGACGGGCGGTAAAGGAATCCGCGGTATCCATTTTCACTTTCGTTTGGGTCACACCATCAAGCCGCCCGTTATCAAAGTCGCTGTATTGATAGATCAACTGAGCCTGAGGTTCCAGACTCCATGCGCTGGCGCCTAAACGGAACGATTTACCCACTTCTGTTGACGCCGTCAGCGTGTTGCCTCTGACGGTATACGAGCCGTTGTTACCGGTCGCCGCCAGGCGGGATTTATGGTTACCGTATTGCAGGACGTTATCAACATACATCCCGTCGCCCGAGAACCAGGTGGCGTAGCCGCCGACATAAAACGCGTTGTCGTCGATGTTGCCGCCTTTGCCGTCGCTGCCTGTCTTCGTGCCTTTCACGTTGCTGTCGATATCAAGAATGCTGGTATACATCCCGGCTTTCCAGCTTTCGTTGGCATACATATCGACGCCAACCTGAATCCCCATGGTGTGGGAGCTGGTTTGCGTTCCAGCCGCATCATCCAGTTTGGTTTTACCGGAGTAGCCAATCATTCTTGCCCAGGCGCGATTGTCTTCATCAATACCTGGTTTAACCTCGTCACCCATACGCTGGTGCATGTTGCCTAACAGGCTGATGTCGCCCTGACGAACGACGCTGGCGAGACCAGAATACAGCATAGTTTCTGGACGATATTCGCTTCTCAGATACCAGTTTTCACCCTGACCCTGAGCGTTACCCGCATGCAGTTGATACTCAAATGCGCCTGCTGCCATACGATCGGCGGCAAGATGGAAGGCGTCTCGTGACGTTTGTGCCGTAGTGGTTGCGCCATTGAGCGCGGTTACCACTTCGATACCATCACCAATAGTTGGTGCGCCGAGACCAGAACCATCGACATCCAATAGCGTACTACCGCTGGCTTTACCGCCATCGATAATCAGACGGTCGGCAATGCCTGCGCCGCTGCCATTTTGTGTGGCCGCCATGTTGATAGTCCCTTTTTCGCCGGTGTAATCCCCTTTGACGGTTAACGTTGTGCCAGTCTGCTGGCCGATGAGTGAAACATCGCCGCCGTTGCTCAGTCCCGCTACCGTCTGGTTGTAACCTTGCGTGTTGAGGGTAGTGTCAGCGACAACGTAGTGGTGTGATGCGCTACTCAGAGTGTTGGTATTACCCGCCTGCAGTACACCGTTGGCAATCAGTGTTGCGCCGCTGTAGCTGTTTTCACCATGCAACTCCGTAACACCGCTGCCGGTTTGATGCAGTTGGCCTTCGCCGCTGATATTACCGGTCAGCGCCAGGGTATCGCCACGATTGACGTTGAGTACGCCTTTATCAACGATATCCCCCTGAATGCTGCCGATATCACCGCCGTTACCCAGCTGTAAAACGCCTTGCTCGATGGTGGTGCCACCGGTGTAGGTGTTATCCAGCGTCAGGGTGAGGGAGCCTTTACCGGTTTTGGTCAACTGACCGTTACCTTCGACTTCCGTCAGCAGAGAAACGTTATGTCCGTTGGTGTCGAATGTCCCGCCGCCGGATTCCAGAGTCACCTGACGAGCGGTATCAAACGCTTCACCATATTTCAGCGTACCACCATTAAAGGTAATTCCCGTCTCTGGTGCGCCAAGGTTGGTATCACCCGCCACCTGCAGCGTACCTGAGGTGATGGTGGTTCCACCGCTGTAGGTGTTGTCACCAGTGAGGATGAGCGTACCGAGGTCGCCTTTATTCAGGCCGCCAGTGCCGCGGATCACGCTGTCGATAGTCGCGGTGTAGTTAGCGCCGTCTACTGTGCCATCGCCGACGCGAATCAGCGTATTAGCCGTATCGGTGGTAATGGCTTCACCGCCCACGCGATAACCATCGGTGGCGCACTGTGCGCCACTGATGATGACGTCGCCTTTGCTGTTATCGACGGTTACGTTGCCCGCTTCACCCTGGAAGACGGCGAACGCGGCATCGGTAAACGGTGCATTCAGCGCGCCTTCTGGCGTTGATTCATCCGTTGTCCAGTTGTCATTACCCTGGCTGGATTGCCAGATACCGTCGCCGCCGTTGATGACGCCGTTGTTTTTCAGCTCGCCATTCTCACCGCCGGTGCCGTCCCAGAAACGTAGCGTCAGCCCGGCATGGTTGACCAGGTTAACCTGGTTTTTAACCGAGGTTTGTACGTACAGGCTGTCCGCAGCTTCCGGCGCGTCGGCAATGTCCATCACATTGTTGGTTAATGTGCCGGTGTAGTTGATGACGCGGTAAACACCAACGTCAAAGCTTCCGCCTGGAGAGGTCTGGATATTGAGCTTACCGTCGAGCGTCAGATCGCCATTGACATCAATCAGGTCATTGAAGGCTCCGCCTGGGGTATAGGCCTGACCAAACTGATAATCAAGCTGTGCGTTATCGCTGAGCGTCAGTGAACCGGTAGTCAGTTTACCCACGCTGTTGATGGCCGCACCCGCGGTAATATGGCCGTCATCCAGTACATCAACAGCGCCGCCGATAATGCCGTTCCCGCCGAGCGTTGCCCCAGATTTCACCGTCACCTGACCGGTCGCGGCAGACTGATTACCGTTGACCAGCAGTACGCCTTCATTGACGTCCGTGGTGCCGGTCCAGGTGTTATCGCCGGTCAGCGTTAACGTGCCGTCACCGATTTTCACCAGGCTGCCGTCGTTGCCGCTGATAATGCCGCTGATGGTGTCATCAAGATGCAGATTACCCAGCGACAATTCTTTATTGCCCAGTTCGACATTCCCCGCGCCGGACAACGAGCCGATAGATGTAGCGCTGTCGACTGCGCTGATATCGACCTTGCCGCCCGCCAGGTTTTTAACGACGGTATTCTCTGCTAACGCCTGGTCCGCAAAGGTCATCAGTCCGCTGTTATTCACGCTAGCAGAACCACCGCTGGCGTTTTCTTCCAGCGCCAACGTACTGTCTTTTGACACGTTAACCGTCGCCTCGCCCGCGGTGGCGTTATCGGTTAACAGCGCTTTCGCTGTGCCCGTCAGGTTCAGTTTTGCGCTCGCGGCGGTGACGTTATCCGCCAGCGTTAACAGGCTGTCGGCGATGTTCATGGTCAGGGATTTCAGGCTGGTCTCTGTTCCGCTGACATTGAGCGTCGCCCCGTTATTGACGTTCACGGTGCTGCTTTCATTGCTACCAAAGGCTCCGGTTTTGCTGACGTTGACCGTCACATTGTTGGCATTTCCGGTACCGGCAATTTCTGTGTCGCCTTTATAGCTGTTCGCGCGATTGAGCGACAGGGTACTACCCGCATCGCTTGAGCTGCTGGTGACTTTCAGTTTACCGTCGCCGGTAATCTCACCTGTTGGCGTGAAATCATGTGAATTGAGGTCAAACACCGCCGCGTTATCATTCGCGCCCAGCACAATGGTGCGATTGCTGGTCAGGTCCGCACCCATCTGCAGCGTGGAGCCGTTGTTGATAGCCAGGTCGGTTCCGCTCTGACCGAGGTTGCTGTCGGCGGAAATCTGCAACGTACCGCCATCAATGCGTGTGCCGCCGCGATACGCGTTATCACCGCTGAGGATTAGACGGCCAAGGTCGGTTTTCACCAGCGTCAGCTTGTCAGTCGTGCTGGCTTCGCGGATGACGGACTCAATGGTCGCGGTATAGTTTTGCCCCGCGCCACCCGCGCCAACGCGCAGCAGCAGTTCACCGGTTCCCGGCGTCTGGCCGGCGTGGGTCGCGTTTTCCGTGGTGGCATAAGCGTTAAGTGCGTCGCCTTTAACGACATAGCCATCGGCGTCAAACTGTGCCCCGGAGAAGTTAACTTCTCCTGCGGCGTTATCCACGGTAACGGTGCCACCTTTGGTGGTGAAGACGGCAAAGGACTTCTGCGCCCAAGGTGCGTTACCTTCGCCCGTTGCCGTGGTCCAGTTGTTATCACCCTGACTGCCGATCGCCATCCATTTGCCATCGCCACCGTCAATTTTGCTGTCGCCCTCAATGCCCGACGCGCCGTGGCTCTGACTTACCGTCGCCCCGTCCCAGAATTGCAGGGTAACGCCGTTGGCGTTCACCAGGTTGACCTGTTTGTCGATAGAGGTCTGGACAAAAATATTGCTCTTATCCTGACTGTCCGGTATTGCGCCCAGCTCCAGCGTCTGGTTATCCAGCGTACCGCCGTAATTATAGATACGGTACACGCCCGGTCCGAAGTTACCGCCTTGCGAAGTGGTAACATCCAGGGTCCCGTCCAGTTGCAGATCGCCTGCCACGTTCACCAGATCGTTTAGCGCACCGCCTGGCGTAAAGGCCTGCCCCAGTTCGAAAGCGGAGGTCGTTTTGCTGCCAAGCTGCAGATTACCGTTAACAGATAGCGTACCCGCACCGCCGTCACCGGCGCTGATGGTTGTGGCATCGTTCATCAGCACGTTGCCGCCGATAATGCCCTTACCGCCAAGTGTGGACGTACCGCTGACGGTGGTGACGCCGCGCGCCGCGCTTTGATCGCCATTCACCAGCAACGTGCCGTTGGTAACGGTGGTGTTGCCGGTATAGGTATTGTTACCGTTCAGACGGGTAATGCCGCCGCCGATTTGCTGTAGCGCGCCGATACCGGAGATCACACCGTTGAGCAGCACGGTGTTGGCGCGATTAATCGCCAATACGCCGTTGTCGATGATGTCAGAGACGGCGCTCACTTCGCCTTCATTTCCACCGTCACCTAACTGCAGCGTACCGGTTTGATCAATGGTGGTAGAGCCGGTGTAGCTATTGTTGGCGGTAAATACCGTGGTACCGCCCGCCGCACGTTCAAATTTCCCGTCGCCGCTGATGATACCGCGATAGATCTGTGCTGTTGAGGTATCCCCCTGAGTATCGAAGATAACCTTGCTGTCTGCGCCCTGGGTGGTGACATTGTAATCGCCAATGCTTGCGGCAGTGCTGGTTGGTTCGACGTGGTCGCCGGTACGCAGCGTGGCGCCATTGTTTACAGCAAGGGTTTCGCTCGCCAGATTCAGGTTTTCAACGATGCGTACATCTGCATTTGACCCGCTGATGGTCAGTGAATCCCAGCCAGTGCCAATGTTGGTACCGGTATTCAGGTTGTCGCTAGCCAGCGTACCAATCTTCGCACCTTTTGTATCAGTGAAGGTGAGGGCGTTGCCCGTTCCCGCTGCGGTAAGGATGTGGCGCGTTTTATCCAGCGTCACATTGCCAATGTTGGCTTTATTGTTACCGCCAGTACCCGCGAAATTCACTTCGCCAGCATAAGAGCCGCTACGCCAGTTGAAGGTATCCGTACCTTCACCGGTGTTGATTACGCCGCTGGTCACACCGCCGCTGATATCGATGGTGTCATTGCCTTTACCAGACTGAACTGCCACGGCCGAGTCGTTGATGGCCTGCAGGGTTCCCGTGTTGGTAATGGCTTTACTGCTGTCGCCGCTGGCGTCTATTACTGGTGAGGTGGTGCTGGCAGAGATAATCTTGCCGCTGTTGGTCAATGCGCTAACGTTTTTCGCGATGATTGCTGAGCCACCTGCGCTGTCATGCACGTTGATGTCGGCATTGGTGGTGATACGACCGTCCGTATTGGCGCGAATACCGCTGCCTTCGCTGTTTAGTACCTCAATGGTATAGCCTTTGCCGATGGTTAGATTGCCCGTCACCGCGTCGCCATTACGTTGTTCAAAGGCGAAGCCGGTACCTTTACCGTTGACGTTGAGGATGTTGTTCAGCCCATCGTTCATGGTCAGCGCCACGCTGGTGCGGATCCCTGGGCCATCGTTGGAGTCGATGGTGACATCACGCAGCGTGATATTGGTGTTGTTGGCATCGTTTTGAATACCGGCACCGGTACCATCAGCGCGGATCATCACGCTTTGCGCGGCCAGAGCGCCAGCGCCTTCGGCCAGGCGAATACCGTCCGCGGAGCCATCGGTGGTAATGCTGTCGCCAGTCATACCGTTAATCAGCAGGCTTGCCCCTTGGGTCAACAGAACGCCAGCGGTGCCATCATCAACCTGAATTTTGCCCAGCTTATTAATCTGCGCGCTGGAGCCTGAGGCGCGTACGCCGATGCCGTTGCTGACATGCAGGGCGAGGGAGGAGTTATTGGTTAAGCTACTGTAGATTCAATCTGTCAATGCAACACCCCTTTCAATTATCTCTTTCGGTGTTTTGAACTTCAGTGTCTTTCTCGGTCTGTTGTTTAGCTGAGCAGCAACCAGATCTAGTTCATGTTGAGTATATTGGGCAAGACATGTCTTTTTAGGAAAGTACTGCCGAATTAGCCCATTTGTGTTCTCATTTGTTCCCCGCTGCCAAGGACTCTGAGGATCGCAGAAGTAAACTTTAACGCCGGTGCTGACAGTAAATTCTAGATGTCTGGCCAGTTCCATTCCTCTGTCCCATGTCAGTGATTTTCTGAGTTCTGACGGTAAACTCAGGAATTTGTCGGTAAGAGCCTGATTTACTGAGACAGAATCTTTGCCCCTGAGTCTAAGGATGATCGTATAACGTGATTTTCGGTCTACAAGTGTGACTATATGAGAGTTTTTTGTACCTGAGACTAAATCGCCCTCCCAATGCCCCAGAGAGCGTCTGTTATCGATATTTCGGGAACGTTCGTGAATTGGTGTTCCGTTCACTATGTTAATCGTACCTCTTTCGCCTTTGCGGGTATGACGCCTGCCATGGCGAAGGCTATGCGACCGTCGCAGATGCTGTATATTCAGGTGGTGTAGCGCTTCACGGCTACGAAAGTACAGCGTTTTATAAATTGTCTCAGGTGATATTCGCAGCGTTTTTTGACGTGGTTTTGTTCGCCTTAACCATCCTGATATTTGCTCTGGAGACCATTTCATCTCCAGCTTTTCCAGAACAAGCTTTCGCAATGGTAAATTTTGATCCAGTAAGCACGGTTTTGGCCTTTTCGCCATTCTGTTGGCTCGGTTATTAGCATCAACAGCTTTGTAATAGCGTCTGCCCCGATTACGCTGAACTTCACGTGAGATCGTCGAAGGACTGCGATTCAGCGCAGTAGCTATCGCACGAATGCTCATTTTGGCTGACAAACCAGCTCGTATCTCCTCGCGCTCAGACAGTGTCAGGTGAGCTACAGCCCGCTTACGCTCATGGGGTTTTATGCCGCCAGTATCCCTTAACATAGTGAAGATCGTTCCGGGTTTTGAACCCAGGATATTCGCTATTTCACTGAAGCCTGTTCCGTTCTTCCATAGTTCAAAAACAGAGGCTTTTTCCTCTGCTGTAAATGTTCGTCTCATTCAAAAAACCTCCGCAACCCCATGTTTTCACATAACTGTTGCGTTGACCAATTGAATCTACA
>NZ_JAOWDG010000047.1:0-38001 GCF_030334745.1 Citrobacter sp. Cb080
CCACTGTTCGTCCATTTCCGCGCAGACGATGACGTCACTGCCCGGCTGTATGCGCGAGGTTACCGACTGCGGCCTGAGTTTTTTAAATGGCGGAAAATCGTGTTGAGGCCAACGCCCATAATGCGGGCGGTTGCCCGGCATCCAACGCCATTCATGGCCATATCAATGATTTTCTGGTGCGTACCGGGTTGAGAAGCGGTGTAAGTGAACTGCAGTTGCCATGTTTTACGGCAGTGAGAGCAGAGATAGCGCTGATGTCCGGCAGTGCTTTTGCCGTTACGCACCACCCCGTCAGTAGCTGAACAGGAGGGACAGCTGATAGAAACAGAAGCCACTGGAGCACCTCAAAAACACCATCATACACTAAATCAGTAAGTTGGCAGCATCACCACCACGCTGTCGCCAGCACGGCGATACCAGTAATTAACGCGGTTATCGCCACAGGCCAACGGCTTTGTTTCTTTTTGTTGAGCGTCGATGCAACATTGGCAATTCTGGCGGGAGCTTGCGCTTCTTCCAGTTGCTGAATATTGATATTAGCGTCGCCCATCCGAAATCCCATCCGCGGAATTGTGACGATGAGCTCTGCAGGATGACCCGTAGACGTTATTGCTTTGCGCAGAAATGAAATGTGCTGATTGAGATTCGCATCCGTCGCTCTGGCGCCATTATGCTGAAAAACATTCAGCAGAATTTCATCACGCGAGGATATCTCTTTACCATTTTGCAACAAATAGAGCAGTAATTGTGTTGCCACATTATTCAATGTGGCCATTTCACCAGATGCCAGGTCTTTTAGGGTATTTTTATGTGGTCTGAAAACTAAGCCATCACCAATAATTACGGATTTAATTTTGTTTATTGGTATATGAGAAATCACTGATGTCTCCTTTAAAGCAGGATATCTCGCATTCGAGTGGGTGAAGCAATAGCATAACATAATTCATTTATAAAAAATGGTTGTACCATAGATCGCTTTATTAATATTTATATAACAATATTTTAATATCTCTTATAGAATCCTCTTTTCTCCTTCCTCTCTTTCACTATCTTATTGTCATTACTCGCTTTTGATATCCAATTTCATTTTTACAAAAATTTCATAAATACATTTTGCCTGTTGTTCTGGCTAAATAAAAAAATAGTTGATAGATAAAAACTCTATAAAAATGCTAAATGATAGATACTAACACTGGCTAAGTCGTGATTTTTGGCGGTTTTTTAGGTAAACGATCGCTGTGCAGACAGTGTTACAACATGATTCCCTGAGTTTGATTAATACCGGATTTTTGCATTGTGTCATTTTCTCGTCGACTTAATATAAGCCCCGAAACAGCGTAAACAACTGTGGACGGTATTTCGGATGGAATACCAATGAAGTTCAAAATACGGGGCGGCTTGAGATGGATTGTTTGCAAGGATATGCGCTACCGCCACCTGCAGATCAGGATTTTCCGGACATAAATTATCTGCGGAAATAGATCTTCGGAATAACTAAAAAACAGATATAAGGTTAAGTAGTAATATGAAAATGAAAAACGTGGCTGTGGCCTGTGCGCTGATGGCGGGAATGACTTTTACTGCCTCTTCTGCTTTTGCTGCAAAAAATGTCGAACCTACTAACGGTAAAATTCACTTCACCGGTTCTCTGGTTAATTCCGCCTGTGGTCTGGCACCAGAATCCAGCCCGGTACAGGTTAATTTTGGTGAGATCCCAACTTCTCAGTTAAAAGACAACCAACGTGCTGGCGTTAAGCATGCCAAAATCGTTCTGCAGGGCTGTGATACGACCGTCGCGAAAACGGCCACTGTGACCTATACCCCGGCAACGATTGATACAGACAACAACGCGCTGGCTGCGTTCACCTCTGGTACTGCAAAGGGTGCGGGCATCGGTATGATTGACAGTGGCAACCAGGACGTGGAATGGGGTCAAGCCGCCTCTCAGGTCAACATTACCGATGGTGAAACCGACATTGATTTCGTCGCTTACCTGCAGGCAAACAACGCATCTGTCGCGGTAACTCCGGGTGATTTCGAATCTACCGTTAATTTCCAGATCGACTACCAGTAACGATCTGCAGCAGGCGCATTAACGCGCCTGCTTAACCCTTCCTGCGAATAACTGAAAGGAAATGCGGTGATGCCTGGATGGCGAATTTTACTGCTTTTTATCTTCATATCGCCTGCATGGGTTTTGGCTGACACCAATCGTCTTGTCAGTACGCCCGGCAAAATGCGCATGCGCGGAAATATTATTGAGGCTGCCTGTTATGTCGATCCACGCGACCGGTCGCTACTGGTTGAATTTGATGATCTCTCAGCCAGAGATATTTCCGGAAAACCAGAGAAAGTATCAGCGCATGATTTCAGCATTCATTTGTTGGGATGTTCATTAGGGGATTCTCAACACCCCGGGAATCTGTTTCAACGCGCCAATATTACCTTTTCTGGCGCACCGGATAGTGACAATCCTGATTATCTAAGCGTGCAATCGGAAACTGAAAATTTAGCGATAGAAATATATGACAGCAACGGACAGCAAATTCATCTGGGTGAGCCATCACCGGACTATGTGCTTAATCCAGGGAAAAACACGCTCAATTTTACGGCTTATTTGATCTCCCGCGACGGAAGAATGACATCTGGCGAATTTACTGCGGTCACGCATTTTGTTGTGAATTATCTCTGAGCTGCACTGCAATTCGGGTATCTGAAGGTTTGCGAACGAAAATGATCACGCTGAAAACAGATAAAAAACGTCTGGCGCTTTTTATTGCTCTGGTCTGTGCCTCTTCATGGGCTGAAGCGGATGAGGCCATTGAATTTAATACCGACGTACTGGATGCCAGCGACAGGCACAATGTCGATTTGCAGCGTTTTTCCGAAGGCAACTTTGTGACTCCCGGAGAATATCTGCTGGATGTTCGTATTAACAGCCAGGAGATTCCACAGCAGTCGATCCGTTATATCGTCGATCCTGCCAACCCGCATAAATCCATGGCATGTCTGACCCCGCAACAACTCGAATTACTGGCGCTCAAAGAAGAAGCGCTGGCCTATATTCATCTGATTAGCGCGACCTGCTATGACATTTCCCGCCTGCCGGGTGTGGCGTTGAATAATAGCGCAGGCGTACTGGACATTATCGTGCCTCAGGCGTGGATGAAATATACCGATCCAGACTGGACGCCACCGGAGCGCTGGGATAACGGCGTCGCGGGGCTGATTTTTGACTACAGCGTCTCGGGCCAGGCCACACATTATGAACAGGGCGGCGATCGTTATCGCTCTCTGTCTGGCTATGGGCAGACAGGTTTTAACCTCGGCGCGTGGCGATTTCGTGGCCAGTATCAGGCCAATTACGCTTCGGATGATAATCGCGGCCGTATCGACTGGGATCAGATCTATGCCTATCGACCGTTGCCGATGCAGGCTGCAAAACTGACGGTCGGCGAAATCTACCTGAATTCTCAGGTTTTTGATTCGGTACGTTTCACCGGGGCTAACCTCGCCAGCGACGAGCGTATGTTGCCACCGAATTTGCAGGGCTACGCGCCTGAAGTGCACGGCATCGCCCGCAGCAATGCGAAGGTTACCGTCAGTCAGCAGGGCCGTGTTATCTATCAAACCACCGTTCCTGCAGGGCCATTTAATATTCAGGATCTGCACGGTTCGGTACGCGGCACGCTGGATGTTCGCGTCGAGGAGCAGGATGGCAGCGTACACACTTTTCAGGTCAATACGGCCGATATTCCTTACCTGACGCGACCAGGCTATGTGCGCTACAACGCCGCGGTCGGGAAGCCATCGCGTTATAACCACGACGTTCAGGGGCCTGCGTTTTATAGCGGTGATTTTTCATGGGGGGTCAGCAATGCCTGGTCGCTGTACGGCGGCGCGCTGCTGACTGGCGATCGCTATAACGCCTGGTCGATGGGGATTGGGCGGGACTTGAGCTGGCTGGGGGCGCTGTCGGCTGATGCGACGCAATCCGTGAGTCGGGTAAAGCATCAGGCTGAACAAAAAGGCATGTCTTTTAAGCTCAGCTACGCCAAAACTTTTGATGAGTACAACAGCGCCATCACCTTTGCCGGTTACCGCTTCTCACAGCGTAACTTCCGCACTTTCTCGCAGTTTCTCGACGAGCAGTATGAAAATAACAACAGTGCCGGCAACGAAAAAGAGATGTACACCATCACCGGCAACAAAACCTTCTTTGCTGACGACCCACTATTAGCGACCACGCTGTACCTGACCTATACCCACCAGAACTATTGGGATCGCGGTTCCCAGGATCGTTACGGATTATCGATGGGGCACAGCTTTTCATTTGCTGGCATCCAGGGGATCAGCGCCAACGTTGCGGCTTACCGCTCGGAGTATCAGGGCAAACGAGACGACAGTCTTTCGCTTTCAATCTCGGTGCCATGGAGCGATGGCCGCTCTATGGATTACGAATTACAGAACAGCGGCAACCAGACCAGCCAGATGGTTTCGTATTCCGATAACCGCGACCGTAACAATCCGTGGCGTTTGCGCACAGGGGTTTCCGGTGAAGGGCGTACGGCGTTTGATGGCTATTACAAGCACCGCAGCATGATGGCGGAACTGGAATCTAACGTCAGCTGGCAGCAATCACGTTATTTCTCCGTTGGCGGCACGATGCGCGGCGGCTTTACCGCGACGCGTCACGGTGCGGCGCTGCACAACAGCCAGGCGTCGATGAATACCGCCAGAGTGATGGTTGATACCGACGGGGTGGCGAACGTGCCGCTGAACGGCGAACAGGCGCACTCAAACCGCTTCGGTATTGCCGTCGTACCGGACGTCGTTAGCTATCACAGCTTTGATACCCGTATCGATGTGGACGCAATGGACGAGGACATTTCCGCGACTAAAGCCATCGTGACCAACACCCTGACGGAAGGTGCGATTGGCTACCAGCATTTTGCCGTGGCGCAGGGGCAAAAAATGATGGCGCTGCTGCGCCTGAAGGATGGTTCGGTACCGCCGTTTGGCGCCGAAGTGTTTAACGCTAACGGCGTTAGCGTCGCCATGGTAATGGAAAACGGTATGGCCTGGATTGCGGGTGTGAATCCGGCTGAGCGTCTTTCCGTTGCCTGGGCTGGCCGTGCGCAGTGCCACTTACAGGTGCCACAACAAATCAACCCGGAAGGTAACGTGCTGTTGCCTTGTGAATAATTTCAATAACCTGAATGAATTTTGTCATGAATAATCAAGCTTTTTACTCCGTGCAGCGTTGGCTTAAACCCGTGGCCTGTGGCCTGCTTTTGATTGCCGAGATCAACACCTCATGGGCAGGTATTGCGCTCGACCGTACCCGCATGATCATCACTGGTGATGCGCGCTCAGTCAGTGCGAACTTAACCAATACCAGCCCGAGCATTCCGTTTCTGGCTCAGTCGTGGGTGGAAGATGCCAACGGAACAAAAATTACCTCGCCGCTAATGGTCTTACCGCCGCTGCAACGAATTAACGGCGGGCAAAAGGGAATTGCCCGCGTGACGAAAACCAGCGGGATCAACGCCCTGCCGCAGGATCGCGAGAGCTTGTTCTACCTGAACGTACGTGAAATTCCGCCTAAACCGGATAAGCCGAACGTGCTGCAACTGGCGATGCAGTCGCGCATCAAATTGTTCTACCGTCCGGCCGCCATTGTGCCGGAAACGCCGGGCGCCGTGTGGCAAAACCAACTGGTCTTTCACAAGCAGGGCCAGCGCTGGAGTGTGGATAACCCAACGCCTTACTTCGTCACCTTAATCGGCTTAAGCCGCAAGCCAGAAGCGCAGGGAGGCGGCAGATTGACCGACTTCCCCGGCGTTATGGTCTCACCAAAATCCTCTCTCGATTTCAGCGTCACGGACGGCAGCGTCAGCCAGTTCAGCATGATGTACGTGAACGATTTTGGCGGTCATCCCGAACTGAAATTCAGCTGCACAGGCAATGTATGTAAAGCATTGCCGATGGAGCAACAGCCCCGGTAACAGGAATCGTAAATGAAAAAGATGCTTTGCGCCCTGCTGATGGCGGGCATGGCCTGGCAGGTTCAGGCCACCAGCGGCCGCCAGGATATGAGCAACGTGTCCGGTGAGTATGGCAACGTCCGCTTTCACGGCCGGGTCTACGTGTCGCCGTGCGTGCTGGATATGGCCTCACGCGATCAGACCATCAATCTTGGTGATATTTCCGCCAGTCGATTTCGCCAGGGCGGCGATCGCAGCGAACCGGTGTTGGTCACGCTGTACCTGAACGGCTGCTTAAAGGGCTCTGGTCATACCCTGAGGGATTTCCCCGGGCAGACCAGCGAAATGCCTGAGCTGGCGCACAGCACGGTGGAACGTGGCGTTTCGATGACGCTGATGGCCGAAGGCGCGCCGGAAAACAGTGACCTGGGGCGTATTCGTGGTGATGTGCGCGGCGCGGGCATTCGGCTACTGACCGAGCGTAATCAGTTGATCCATCTGAACCAACCGCAACGGATGTGGATCCTCAAACCAGGCGATAACGCCATTCACTTTCTGGCCACGCTGGAATCTTTTGGGCCAGAGGTGACTGCCGGAGAATTTAACGGCCTGGTGAGACTTAAGCTGGAGTATCTATGAGCGTATTACGCAAAGCGCTGTTGTGGGTTGCCCTGGCTGGCTCTCCACTGGCCGGGCAGGCATTTACACAGGGGGAAGGTGAGCCGGAGGGCGGGTCGCCGCATCAGTACGATATCGAATTGAGCTCGCTGGATGTCAGTAAAAACCACGTGGGGGGCAGAACGGATCCGTTTACCTGGAACCTGGGCAGTTGGTATGTGGTGAGTTTCTATTGCGAGCAGGCTGACATCTCCCGGTCGCCGATTTACTACACCACCACGACTACGATGCCGCCTTCAAATCAGGGGGCGAACCGTTTTCGGCTAAACGAGTATCTGGATGTGGAAGTGCAGGTGTGGGTTGCCGGGGGCTATAAACAGTATGTTCAGGCGCCTTTTACCAACGTTTCAAACCGCAACAGCAATAACACTTGCAAAAAGCGCAAGGGCTACACGCGCGCCACTAACGTTGAAAGTGGTTCAAAAGGGAAAGTGACGTTTATTGTCACTAAACCCATTATCAACGGCATCAATATCACTTCCCAATCGCTGGTGGAGGTTGCCGGGCGCATGGGGAGCGCGGGACCTACGCCCACTACGGCGATTTCCCGTGTGGTGATTAAATCCGGGCTGATTACCGTACCGGACAAATGCACCTTCAACCGGGGAGACAAAATCAGTATTGAGTTTGGCGATCTGCCAGGATCCGCTGCCCGGCTCAATGGCACTAACTACAGCAAGTCGATCCCCATTCATGTTGTTTGTGAAGGCGGCAGCTTCGATCAGGGCGCGCTGAACATTAATCTTGGCGTACAAACTACCACGGCGTCAGGCACGGCGGGGTTCAACGATCATCTCCTCGGCACGCTGAGCGGCGGACAAAAGCGCGACGATCTCGGCATTATGCTTAAAGACGAGAGCGGTGGCACCGTCGTGCCCAATCAATTCTATAACGTGAAAGGTTTTTACCAGAATCAGGGCGACTGGAATCTCACCGCTGCACCGGTGGCAAAGCCGGGCGTGGGAAGCGTTAAGGAAGGTGAGTTTGAAGCCTCTGCCACCGTTGTTGCGCAGTTTCAGTAGGGGGATGCCATGAGATTTTCGGCGTTATTCGCGATCGGTGTGTTACTGCTTGGCGGCATGGCGCAGGCCGACACCAAACTGGTCGGCGGTGATATGTATTTTCACGGCACTATCAGAGCGCTGGCCTGCAGCCTGGCACCAGGAGGCGACAAAATCGAGGTCGATTTCGGGCAAATCGCGACGCAGGATCTCTATCTCTCGGGGCGCAGTAAGCCGGAAAAATTCAGCATTCAGCTACGCGACTGCAACCCCGAGGTTTTTCGCGGGATCTCGGTCACTTTCAGTGGTAGTGAGGATGCTGAACTGGACGATCATCTGGCGCTGGATAGCAGTGAACAGGGTGGCGCGACTGGGATCGGTATTGGGATGAGCGAAGAGGACGGCACGGCAATTCGCCTTGATGAGAGCACGTCAGTCAAAGAGATAACTGCAGGCTCGATGACGCTAAATTTTTGGGCGTGGGTCGCAGCAGAGCCGTCGGCGATAAAAAATCAGTCTCTCGAATACGGTCCGTTCAGCGCCAGCGGGACCTGGACACTGAACTACCAGTAGCATGATGAACGCACTGAATCGTATTGCCCCGCTGCCTGCGCAGAAATTATTGCTCGTTATTAGTCTGTTTTTCTGGTGTGGGGGAATGCATCTCTACTGGCTGAATAACGGCGGCAGCGGTCTGTCGTTGCCGCTTAATATTACGAGCTGGATTTATGCCGTTGTGCTGGCTGCAAGCGCATCAGTGCTGGTTCCTCGTCAACGCTGGCGCATCACTGTCCCCGCCACGGTTTTTTCGATGGGGGCGCTCATCCTGACGCTGCTTTGTCTGCTGACGCCTGGCGTCTGGCAGTTCGAGGCGCAGCTGGTCGCAGGGGCGCTGCTGGGAGGCGTGCTCGTCTATCTGGTGACATTGCAGATTCCGCTTGCGGCAAACACCCTGACGGTACTGCTGACCCTGCTATGGGGCGCGTGCGTCATCGAATGTCTGGCGTTTTTGTATCAGTACTGGCATTTGCCGGGAGTTGATTACTGGGAGTTTGCCTGGCGACGCGGTACGCGGCCCTACGGTATTTTTCAGCAGGTCAATCTGATGGCCAGCTTCACTGCATCTGGTGTGCTGCTGTCAGCCCCGCTCTTTTTACGGCTACGCGACAGATATCGAATTGTCATCGGGGTTGCTCTGGTGATGATGGGCTTTGTGCTGCATGAATCCCAGTCGCAAACCGGCTATGTGTCTGTGGTGGTAGGTGAAGTCTTGCTGCTGGTGGTTTTCCCGGCGCAACGCCGTATGTTGTTGCTACTTCTGCTGCCGCTGGCGTTAGGCATGGTGGCGGGCACGCTCGCTCGCCATTTTTTGTCCGTTGCTACAGTCGATCACCAGACCACTTCCCAGGTGCGCTGGACGGTGCTTAAAACGTCACTGGCATTATTTGCCGAACGCCCGTGGACGGGGTGGGGCGTGGGCAGTTTTGCCGCCGTGTTTCTCGAACGCGCGGGGCCGTTGGGGCTGAGCAGCATCTCGCATCCGCACAATGAGCTGGTGCTGTGGCTGGTGGAGGGCGGCCTGGTGGGGTTGGCGGGGGCGCTGTGCTTTATTACGGGGGGCTTCTGGCTGTGGATGCACGGAAATCGCTGGCGTCGCGCTTGTCTGGTGGCGGCGCTGCCGGTGGTCATTCATATGTTGACGGAATACCCCGCCAGGCAGTCAACACCACACTGGTTACTGCTGATCCTGCTGCTTCGTTGTGCAGATAGCCCGCTAAAAGGGGCTCGCCTGACGCTTACGTCGACGTCGCTGATTTGTGCGCTGGCATTGATCTCGTTTTTAACCTTCACGCCACTGTTGCTTCTCTCACTGCACACGCAACAGCAGTTGACGCTGGCGGAGCGGCAGTCAGCGCAGTGGCGTCTGGCCGAGTCGCTCCCGGTAGGAGGCTGGCTCCTTGCCCCTCGCTACCGGTTTGATGTTCAGATGGGGTATCTGCAACGGTATCAGCGTACCCGGGACGCTCGCTGGCTGGAAGCGGTTCGCCGCTGGGCGCCTGACTATGTGCGTGTTCACCCAGACCCGAATGTCTCCTTCACGCAAATCTTGCTGGCGTTACAGCAGCGCGACCTACCTGAGGCGCATCGTCTGGCGACGCGCTTTTACCTGACATACCCGAACGATCGCCGTATCCCGTGGCTGCAGGATGCACGACGTCCTTTCAATCAAAAAATGGAATGATATGAACAGATTCAGCGAACAGACCCGCCATGTGCCAGAGCTTCCCCGCAACGCCGAGCTGCTGCGGATCACCGGGATCCGTTTGCAGCGCATCCATTTTTTTGATGATGCATCGCTGGATGTCTGTGAGGTGTTAAGTCAGGTACGCACGCCGCTACCGCTCGATCTTTTTTTCAAGCACCTTTCCATCACCGCAAAACAGCAGCTATTTCTGTGGCAAATGCGGCAGGTACTGGCACTCTCAGGAAGTTATTCGCTGAATTTATCCGTCAGGATGCTGACCTGTCTGTCGTGGATTGCGCAGCTCGCCCGACAGGCGCATCAGGGGCGGATTGTTATCGAAATTCAGGATCCGGGCACCATGATGCGACTGGAAAAGGCAGAACAGCAGGCCGTATGCATTGCCGTTAAAACCCTGGTGCGTCACGGGTTTCGCGTGTGGTTGGATGATGTTTCGCCTGAGCTATTTTTTGTCTGGCGACTGTCTGGCATCCGTTTCGATGCCATCAAAATTGAAAGCGGAATGTTTCATCAGTTCAGGACGTCGGATTGGCAGTTAAGGGTACTGGTCAATCAATTTCGCGGGCTGGGAGAACGGGTTGTGATCGAGGGGGTGGAAACGCCGCAGGATTATGCCATTTGCCGTATGAGCGGCGCAGATGCTGTACAGGGATTTTTGTTCGAGCAGGAAGTATTACCGAAAAGCCTGAATCATTGCTGATTCAGGCCATGGTCATTATTCGCTCAGCGTCTGTGCGATATCTTTTTGCACCTGCTGGCGCTGTTCTGGGGTCAGTACTTTGTTCAGGTCGAAATAGTATTTCACGCGGTAATAACGCGCCTGCTGTTCGATATTGCTGAAGGCGGAAAGCTGTTTTTTGACGGCGGCGTCATCCCATTTCCCGGACTTGATGACGTCAATCAACGCGCCGTCTTTAACATCCTTCACCGATATCTGGCTAACGTTGGTTTCGAGCTGCTGGTGCAGTTTTTTGATTTGCGCAACCTGGTCAGTGCTCAGTTTAAGGTGCTGAACTACCGGGTCCTGAGCTGGTGCGGGTACAGTGGATACGTTTGCTGCAAGCGTGCTAAAAGAAGCGCCAGCCACGGTTGCCGCCAGCAAAGTCATGCGTACGAAGTTCTTCATTTCGGGATCCTGATAAGGGAATTATTAACATTGTCTGTCACTCGCTGGAGACGAGTGATTATCCTTTGCAGAATACGATGCCCGAAACACGTCGCCACGCGAATTTGTTTTGCGGTTGGTTACGGAGTGAAACAATCCCGCTACGGAAAACGTTGTGCAGCGGGAAGAAGGCGATATCTACAGCGTGAACGGGTCAGCGTCCTGCCAGGCGGGGAACTTCTCGCGGTACTCGCGCAGCGCCGAGAGTGACAGTTCAGCGTCAATGCGCGTAGCCTGATGTGGCTCGGCGGTGGCAATAATCTCCCCCTGCGGGTTAATCACCCGGCTGTCACCGCGATAATGATGGCCGTTACCGTCAGTACCCACGCGGTTACATCCTGCTACATAAGCCTGGTTCTCAATTGCCCGCGCGGTGAGCAGAACCTGCCAGTGTAGCGAACGCGGCGCCGGCCAGTTGGCGACATACAATGCCAGGTCGTAATCGTTGCGGTTGCGCGACCATACCGGAAAACGCAGGTCATAACAGACCAACGGCAGAATGCGCCAGCCGCGCCATTCAAAAATAACCCGCGCGTCACCCGCCTGATAATGTTGATGTTCATCCGCCATGCGGAACAGGTGGCGCTTGTCATAGAAATGGACATTACCTTCGGGTTCGACCAGCAAAAAGCGGTTTACCGGGCCACGTTCAGACAGGAGAGCGGCGCTGCCTGCTATAAGGGCGTTCGTCTGTTGCGCCTTAGTGCGCATCCAACTGACAACCTCTTCCTGCGGCAGCGATTTGCTTGCCGCTTCCATGGCAAATCCGCTGGTAAACATTTCAGGTAACACAATGACATCACGTCCGGTGACGGTTTCCAGTTGGCGGTCGAAATGGCGCAGGTTAGCCGGGCCATCCATCCAGATCAGCGGTTGTTGCAGCAGAGTAATTTTCAAACCGGGCACGATCGAGGCTCCTCATTGAACAACATTTTGACACTGTAGCATGAGCTCTAACGGAAATGTGGCAATAAAAAGCCCCGCATTAAGCGGGGCTAAACGTTGTGCGTGTGTCGTTACGCGGCTTCGACTTTACGCACCTTCTCTGGCAGCTTTACCGGCTGAGTCGCCAGCGCCTCGGGTTCAAAGTCATCCACGTTGATGCTACGCAGACGACTCGCTTCGGCTTTCACCAGAATTGCGGCTTCGTCTTTATCAATCAGCCCTTTAGCCAGCGCATTGTGCGCCAGTTCATCCAGGCGGGTAAACGGCAGGTTTTTACCCAGCTCTTTGCAGATCCGCTGGTGGATAGGGTCGGCTGCAATCACATCCAGCAAAGCCTCTTCCAGCAAACCTACCGGGTTATGCTCGCTCGGCGTCAGGTATTGACCGCGGCCAAGGCGAGAACGGGTGGCGCTCGGAACCTGCAGAATCTTCGCGACTTTATGATCCAGCTTGTCAGACGGTGCATGGTAGTGGCGACCGGTAGGGAAGATAACCACATTCAGCAGGCCCGCGACCAGTCGGTTCGGGAAGTTTTTCAGCAGGTCGTCCATCGCCTGTTCCGCTTTGTACAACGCATCCTGAACGCCCCAGTGAACCAACGGCAGGTCTGCTTCATTACGGCCTTCATCGTCATAACGCTTCAGTACCGCGGAGGCCAGATACAACTGACTTAATACATCGCCCAGACGCGCGGAGATACGTTCACGGCGCTTCAGGCTACCGCCCAGTACGGCCATGGAGACATCTGAAAGCAGTGCCAGGTTAGCACTCAGACGGTTCAGATGCTGGTAGTAACGTTTGGTCGCATCGCCGGTTGGCGTGCTGCTGGTTAAGCCACGCGTCAGGCCCAGCCAGAAGCTGCGCACTTTGTTACTGCCGACGTGGCCGATGTGTTTGAACAGCAGCTTGTCGAACGCATTCACATCGTTACTCTGTGCCGCAGCCATCTCTTCCAGAACGTACGGATGGCAGCGAATCGCCCCCTGACCGAAGATCATCATGCTCCGGGTCAGAATGTTGGCACCTTCTACGGTAATGGCGATAGGCGCGCCCTGATAAGCACGGGCGAGGAAGTTGCTTTCGCCAAGCATAATGCCTTTACCGCCAGTAATATCCATTGCATCGATGATTGACTGCTGTCCACGGTGGGTACAGTGATACTTCACGATGGCCGACAGCACCGCCGGTTTTTCACCCAGCATAATACCGTAGGTAATCAGCGACGCCGCTGCATCCATCACGTACGCGTTACCCGCAATACGTGCCAACGGCTCTTCAATACCTTCCATCTTACCGATAGAGATTTTGAACTGGCGACGAATATGCGCATACGCGCCGGTTGCCATTGCGACCGATTTCACGCCGCCCGTCGAGTTAGACGGCAGGGTAATACCGCGTCCCACGGACAGACATTCCACCAGCATGCGCCAGCCCTGACCGGCCATTTTTGGGCCACCGATGATGTAATCAATCGGCACGAAGACATCTTTACCCAGCGTCGGACCGTTCTGGAACGGCACGTTCAGCGGGAAGTGTCGACGCCCAATTTGTACGCCTGGGGTTGACGTTGGGATCAGCGCACAGGTAATGCCAAGATCTTCTTCACCACCCAGCAGTTTTTCCGGGTCGGAGAGTTTAAATGCCAGACCCAGTACGGTAGCGATAGGCGCCAGCGTGATATAACGCTTATTCCAGGTCAGGCGCATACCCAGCACCTGCTGGCCCTGCCAGTCGCCCATACAAACCACGCCGGTATCAGGGATCGCGCCTGCGTCGGAACCCGCTTCCGGGCTGGTCAGAGCAAAGCAGGGGATCTCCTGACCACGTGCCAGACGCGGCAGGTAATGATTCTTCTGCTCTTCGGTGCCGTAATGCTGCAGCAGTTCGCCAGGGCCTAAGGAGTTAGGTACGCCAACGGTGATCGCCAGGATCCCGGAAACGCCGGAGAGTTTCTGCAGAACGCGAGCCTGAGCATACGCGGAGAATTCCAGCCCGCCGTACTCTTTCTTAATGATCATCGCGAAGAAGCGGTGTTCTTTCAGATACGCCCACAGTTCCGGCGGCAGATCCGCGAGTTCATGGGTGATCTGGAAGTCATTCGCCATGCGGCAGGCTTCTTCCACCGGGCCGTCAATAAACGCTTGTTCTTCAACTGTCAGATGCGGCTGAGGATAGTTATGCAGTTTTTTCCAGTCTGGCTTGCCCTGGAACAGGTCGCCTTCCCACCAGGTTGTACCGGCATCAATCGCCTCTTTCTCAGTACGCGACATCGGCGGCATGACTTTACGGAAACCGCGGAACACTGGCGCAGAGATCATGGATTTGCGCATTGGCGTAAAGTTAAACGGTACGAGGAGAATGGCCAGAGGAACCAGCAGCCAGATTGACCACAGGCCAACCACGCCAAGCGCAGCTGTCCAGGCGAGCAAAATTAAGCTGCTGAGTAATAAGCTCACGCGGTGATAAAACAGAACGCTGAGCAGAACAACCGTAGCGATAATACTCAAAATCATCATAACGAAAAGCTCCCTTGCTTGTAGGAGGTCTGACCACTTGTGATGATATGGTTGTAGTGGATGTAAATTCTTTTAGCAATGTGTTTACAAAATAATTACAACAAAGCTCACATTGTTGCTGTTTTAACCGGCACAAAAAATCAAAAGCCGCAGCCATTCCTGTGGCTTGTACTTCTCGCTGGTAGCGCTATCCGGTACACTGCATCTTGTCATTTACATTCATGCTGAAGGATATCCTCATGTACCAGGATCTTATTCGTAACGAACTGAGCGAAGCGGCGGAAACGCTGGCTAATTTTCTTAAAGATGACGCCAATATTCACGCCATTCAGCGCGCGGCGGTCCTGTTGGCAGACAGCTTTAAAGCTGGCGGTAAGGTACTTTCTTGCGGTAACGGCGGTTCCCATTGCGACGCGATGCACTTCGCCGAAGAGCTGACCGGACGTTATCGCGAAAACCGCCCTGGCTACCCGGCGATCGCTATCTCTGATGTCAGCCATATCTCCTGCGTCAGCAACGATTTCGGTTACGATTATGTCTTCTCCCGCTACGTTGAAGCCGTGGGGCGCGAAGGCGATGTCCTGTTAGGCATCTCTACTTCGGGTAACTCCGGTAACGTGATTAAAGCGATTGCCGCAGCGCGCGAGAAAGGGATGAAAGTCATCACCCTGACTGGTAAAGATGGCGGCAAAATGGCGGGCAGCGCGGATATCGAAATTCGCGTGCCGCACTTTGGCTATGCTGACCGCATTCAGGAAATTCATATCAAAGTGATCCATATCCTGATCCAGTTGATCGAAAAAGAGATGGTGAAGTAAGAAGGCTATTTTATTTGCCATTTTGAATCCGGGCAGTGCCCGAAATCTTCACGTACTACGTGTACGCTCCGGTTTCCGCGCGCTGTCCGAATCTAAACTGGCTGCAACAATTACGCCTTCCCGCTTAAAGGCGTTTGTGGAGGTGATGTATGTGCGAACTGCTCGGGATGAGCGCCAATGTGCCAACCGATATCTGCTTTAGCTTCACCGGGCTGGTTCAGCGCGGCGGAGGTACCGGGCCGCACAAAGACGGCTGGGGTATTACGTTTTATGAAGGTAAGGGTTGCCGTACGTTTAAAGATCCGCAACCCAGCTTTAATTCGCCTATCGCCAAACTGGTACAAGACTATCCCATCAAATCCTGTTCCGTGATTGCCCATATTCGTCAGGCGAATCGTGGCGAAGTGGCATTGGAAAATACCCATCCATTTACGCGTGAACTGTGGGGACGTAACTGGACGTACGCTCATAACGGACAGCTCAGCGGCTATAAATCGCTGGAAACCGGTAATTTCCGCCCGGTCGGGGAAACCGACAGCGAAAAAGCTTTCTGCTGGTTGCTCCACAAGCTGACTGAACGGTATCCGCGTACGCCTGGCAATATGACGGCAGTGTTTAAATATATCGCGATGCTGGCAGGAGAATTGCGTGAGAAGGGCGTCTTCAACATGCTGTTGTCTGACGGGCGTTATGTGATGGCTTTCTGCTCGACCAACCTGTTTTGGATCACCCGTCGTGCGCCGTTTGGCGTGGCGACACTGCTGGATCAGGATGTGGAAATCGATTTTAGCTCAGAGACCACACCCAATGATGTGGTCACCGTGATTGCCACTCAGCCGCTAACCGGCAATGAAACCTGGCAAAAGATTATGCCAGGCGAGTGGGCGTTATTTTGTCTCGGGGAGCGTATAGTTTGATGCCAGCTGCGGCTGAACCACTTCGTGACTCAACGGCTTGCTGATAACGTAACGGCCATCGACGACGGAAACGGTCGGTGGCTTACGCGTTTGTTCAAAGTAATCGTAGCCAGGCTTTAGCTGCGCCCAGAATTCTTTGTAATACGAGAACTTATGGCGCTGCATGTTGGCATCGGTCATGCGGAATGGATAAATGCTAACCTGCACGCTGGACTGCCCAAACACCAGTGCGCCGGTGACAAACTGGAAAATCTCATCAATGCCGTTGTCGGTCATTGCGTAGCAGCCGACGGAAACGCAGGCTCCGTGGATCATCAGGTATTTACCTTCATAACCGTGTGCGCGGTCATAGGCGTTAGGGAAACCAATGTTAATCGCTTTATAAAAGCGGCTATCCGGTTTCAGCTGTCCGCGCTGTACGCTGTAAAACCCTTCCGGGCTTTTGAAATCGCCCTGACGCTGTTTCGGACCTAAGCCGCCGGAATAATTGCAGATCTTATAGCTGTCGAGCAATTGATACTGTTCGCCCATCTTGACGTACAGATCCAGCGTTCGCTCTTCTTTGAAGATCTGGATATAGACGGGGGAGCCCATTAATTGCTGCTTATATTCTTTGCTGACAGGCGTAGTCTGGCTGCTGCTGCTCAGCAAACCGGCAAATGAAACGCACGGCAATAAAAGCATCGCAAGAAAAAATGCGATTTTACGCATACTGCTTATTCCTTGATAAAACGATTACACACGCCAGGACGGCAAAAAGAGTTCCCAAATCGGATAAATCTGGATCTGGAGCGCTCACATTATCACCCAGAGAGTTTTTCGCAAGTCTCTCGTGCGGCGTTTACACTTTAGATTTTCTTTATACGGAAAATTGTGCTTAAAGGCAGTCAGACACTGACGTATTTTGCGGGTTAGCGCACGTCATTAAGTCTTCTGAGTGCAGAATTCCTAATATATTGAATTTAAAAAATTAATAATTTAATAATCGAATATTAAAATGGAATGCCCGGCAATAGCGGTAGACTGCGGCGAACGTGTTTGATTAGGTAGTGTTGTTTTCATGTCTTTTGCCTCTGCGCCCCGACGCTTTTTGCCGGGTCTGCTGTCTTTGTGTGTTGTGTTGTCCTCGCCGTCTGTCGCCAAAGTTCAGCCCCTCTTATCTGACGCCCATTTAAGCTATGCGGCGCAATTACGCATGCGTAACCGCGCCCGGCTGCTGAAGCAGTACCACGCGCAGGTAAAAAAGCAGGCAAGTTATGTGGTGGAAGGTAATGCGCAAAGTAAAAGCGCGCTGCGCCAGCAAAACAGGACGCTGATTAAACAGCACCCGGAGTGGTTCCCGGGGCCACTAAAAGCGAGCGATCAACGCTGGCAGGAGCTGGCTGAGAATGACCATTTTCTCAGTAGCGATCATCTGCACAACATAACCGAAGTGGCAATCCACCGTCTTGAGCAGCAGTTAGGTAAACCCTATTTGTGGGGCGGGACCAGCCCGGAACAAGGCTTTGACTGTAGCGGGCTGATCTTTTATGCCTACAACAAAATTCTGGCAGCAAAATTGCCACGTACGGCGAATGAAATGTATCACTATCGGCGGGCGACCATCGTCGCTAATCGCGACCTTCGTCGTGGTGATTTATTGTTCTTTCATATTCACAGTCGGGATATTGCCGATCATATGGGCGTCTATTTGGGGCAGGGACAATTTATTGAATCGCCGCGTACGGGAGAAACGATTCGGGTGAGCAATTTATCCGATGACTTCTGGCAGGATCATTATCTCGGCGCTCGTCGTATTCTGACGGAAAATACCATTCTGTAATCAAAAAGGCGGTGCGAATGGCACCGCCTCGTCAGGGGTTAACTCAACGCCCCCATGATCTTTAATTCCAGCTCATCCGGAACTTCGTTATATGACAACACCTGTAAGCCTGGTGCAAACAGGCGCGCATAGCGCGCAAGCAGAGGACGTAGCTGCGGTGCGACCAGCAGTACCGGCTCTTTACCCGCGGCTTTCATCTGTTCTTTAATCTGCGGCATATTGGTCTGGAACTGATTCAGCATATTAGGATCGACCGGTACGCTATCGAGCACCACTTTTCCACTTTGCTGAGCCTGATTCACTACATTAGCCAGCAGATTCTCCAGCTCATTATTCAGCGTGTAGACCGCCAGCTCATCTTTGCGCACAAACGGATGGGTAATGCTGCGACGGAGCGCCAGACGCACATCTGCCGTCAACAGAATATGATCTTTAGTGACGGCGCTACTGGCGACCAGTACGGTGGCAATGGTAACGATATCGCGCAGCGGCACGCCTTCGACCAGCAGCGCCCGATAAACCTTCAAGAGCTGGCTGTAATTCAGCGCCGCGCTCAGATCTTCCGCCAGACGGGGGGGCCATCGAAGAGAGGCGGTTATGCAGTTGGGTAATATCATCGTAGTTAAACAGGTCGGGAATAAAGTTGCGAATGACCTTATTCACATGCGTCGCAATGACGCTGGCACTATCAATGACCTGATGCCCCATATTTAGCGCTTTGGCTTTTTGCGCCGGGACAATCCACGTCACCGGCATACCATAGGCCGGATCGTGGCCTAAAACACCATCGATCTCGCCATACGTTTCACTGGAGGGCAGCGCCATCAGTTTATCTGAAGGAATATCGGCCTCATCAGCCTTGATCCCATTGATAAAAATGGCGTACTGGGTCGGTTTTAGACGGAAGTTTTCGCGGATGCGAATTTCCGGGAGCAGCACGCCGTTAGTGTCTGAGATAACCTGCCGTACACCGCGAATACGTTGAGTGAGCGGATTCCCTTTGGATTTGTCTACCAGCGACACCAGCTTGTACCCCAGGCTCAGGCTGATTGGCTCGATCAAAGGGATAGTTTCCCAACTGACCTGTTGCTCGGTGGTTTCAACGATGGTTTTGGTCAGCGTCTCAAGATTTTTCTCTTCAGTTTCAGCCACCTTCGGGCGCTTGCTCATACGCCAGGCGGTGAACCCCATCAGGGCGCTGAACACCAGGAACGGGAAGTGCGGCATTCCCGGTACCACCGCCAGTACAAACATAATGCTGGTGGCGGTATAGAGTACGGAGGGGCTGGCCAGCAGTTGGCTACGCACGTCTGTGGCGATATCACCGCTGTCGCTCACGCGTGTAACGATAATCGCCGCCGCCGTCGACAGCAGCAGAGACGGGATCTGGGCAACCAGACCGTCGCCGATGGTCATCAGTACGTATTGCTGGAATGCGGCTTCGGCGCTTAAATCGTATTTAAAAATACCGATACAGACGCCGCCTATCAGGTTGATGGCCAGGATCATCATCCCGGCGATGGCATCACCGCGCACGAACTTCGACGCACCGTCCATTGCGCCATAGAAATCCGCTTCGCCCGCCACATCTTTACGTCGCGCCTGCGCCTGTGCCTGATTAATCAGGCCTGCGTTCAGATCGGCATCGATCGCCATCTGCTTCCCGGGCATGGCGTCCAGCGTAAAGCGGGCCGAAACCTCGGAGATACGCTCGGCACCCTTGGTAACCACGATAAAGTTGATTGTGAACAGCGTCAGTAAAGCTGACCGCGAAAATATCGTGGCGGCGCTGCATGGTCAGTCAATCTTTAACGGTGGCGGTATGGCGCCGTTAAATAAGCTGGGCAAGCAGCCGATAGCGCCGGGAGCGCAGAAGAAAAACGTCACGCGCAACAAACTCGATAAAACCGTCAACCCGCAGGAGACGGCGAAAATTACGGAAGAGAACGCGAAAAAGGCGCTGGATGTGAATGAAAAAGCGGTGCTGCTGAAACAAAAATCAGCCCGCGAATTGGGCGAACTGGCGACCGACATTAACGTTATCGCCCGCAATGCGCATATGGAAACTAACCTCGAGATGGAGATTGTTCCTCAGGGGCTGCGCGTACTGATTAAAGATGACCAGAATCGCAATATGTTTGAGCGCGGTAGCGCCAGGATTATGCCGTTCTTTAAATCGCTGCTGGTCGAACTGACTCCCGTGTTTGACTCGCTGGATAACAAGATAATCATCACCGGGCATACAGATGCGATGAGCTATAAGAGTAACATTTACAACAACTGGAACCTCTCCGGCGACCGCGCTTTGTCGGCGCGACGCGTGCTGGAGGATGCCGGAATGCCGCAGAATAAAGTCATGCAGGTCAGCGCGATGGCGGACCAAATGCTGCTGGATGCGAAAAACCCGGAAAGTGCCGGGAACCGTCGCATTGAGATCATGGTGCTGACGCAAAGCGCTTCCGATACGTTGTATCAATATTTTGGCCAGCAGGGAGAGAAGGTTGTGCAACCGCTGGTGGATAAGCTGGACAAGCAAAAGCAAGTGACTTCTTTACGTCAGCAATCTGCTCCCGTCACTCATTAATTCTGTTCCCGTCCCCCACGCAATGTGGGGGCAATTTATTCCTCAGGAAGGCAATGTGATAGATGTAACCCAGATTATTCCATTGGAGATTCATACTGATAACGTCACCGATGTAGCCTGTCAGGGGGCGCATTTCGACAAGGTTTCAGGTATCTGGTACACCGAACCCCACGAGCTAAACGGGGCGCTTCGTGACTATGTCTACGACACCGACAATTTTAATATTGTCGCGCCGTACTCTCTGGTGATTACCTCGAAGATGCACTGCTGGAGTTGCCACCAAATTACCCGCATCCATGGCGTGATGTTTACCCGCTTTATTAAGAAAAATCAGGATGGTCAGGGCTGGCAGTCGGTCAGGCGTAACAGCTTTTTGTTCCACATTAATTCTCTGCCTGAAGAGATAAAAAAGAACATCAAAGCCAGCAATTACTACCTCGATAAAAGTAAAACCACCGGGCTACGTTACTGGATGAATCACTGTGAAATTTGTGGTGAACGTCTGGGCGACTACGAGCTTTTCTGCGTTGAAAATGATGCCTTCCGCCTGATGACAATCGAAAAACTGCTGCGGGCAAATGTTCGCAAAGTGAATAAACTGTTTGTCAGTACGGCGGGGAATCCCGCAGAACATACGAAAAAGGATATTGTGCGTTACCTGTGCGATGCCCGCTTCGTCATGAATGGTCCGGCGTAAGGAATAATCATACTTCTCACACTATAAAAATACTGTATACTTAAACAGTGTTGTGGGAGGCGAGTAATGCGCAAAATCATACATGTTGATATGGACTGCTTTTTCGCAGCGGTGGAAATGCGCGATAACCCCGCTCTGCGTGACATTCCCATTGCCATCGGCGGCAGCCGGGAGCGCCGGGGGGTTATCAGTACAGCCAATTACCCGGCGCGCAAATTTGGCGTGCGTAGCGCGATGCCAACGGGAATGGCGTTAAAGCTATGCCCGCATCTTACCTTATTACCCGGTCGCTACGAGGCCTACAAAGAAGCCTCCCGCCAGATTCAGGCTATTTTCTCCCGCTATACCTCGCTGATTGAACCCCTGTCGCTGGATGAAGCCTATCTGGATGTAACCGACAGCACCCACTGCCACGGTTCTGCCACGCTGATCGCCCAGGAGATCCGCCAGACGATTTTTAACGAGCTGCAGCTAACCGCCTCCGCCGGGATTGCGCCGGTTAAATTTCTGGCAAAAATAGCCTCCGATCTCAACAAGCCCAACGGGCAATATGTGATTACCCCTGCCGATGTTCCTGAATTTCTCAAAACGTTACCGCTAGGCAAAATTCCCGGCGTCGGCAAAGTCTCCGCCGCGAAGCTGGAATCAATGGGATTGCGTACCTGCGAGGATGTTCAAAAATACGACCTGGCAATGCTGCTCAAACGTTTTGGTAAGTTTGGTCGCGTGCTGTGGGAGCGAAGCCAGGGCATTGACGAGCGGGACGTTAACAACGACAGACTGCGCAAATCCGTCGGCGTGGAGCGCACGCTGGCGGAAGATATTCATGAGTGGTCAGAATGCGAGGCGATTATTGAGCGGCTTTATCCCGAACTGGAACGGCGTCTGGCCAAGGTAAAGCCGGATCTCCTTATCGCTCGCCAGGGGATAAAACTCAAGTTTAATGATTTTCAGCAGACCACGCAGGAGCACGTCTGGCCGCGCTTAAATAAAGATGACTTAATTGCGACGGCGCGTAAAACCTGGGAAGAACGTCGGGGAGGGCGAGGCGTGAGGCTGGTGGGATTACACGTCACGCTACTGGATCCCCAACTGGAAAGACAGCTGCTGTTGGGGCTGTGACTCTGATGGATTGCCGGATAAGCGTAGCGCTATCCGGCATTTAGCGCAGAATCTTACTTCGCCGGAATCGACTTCAGCAGTTCAGTCAGCAGCGTCCAGTAGTGGCCAACGCTTTCGATATGAACCTGCTCATCCGGGGAGTGTGGACCGGTGATGGTTGGCCCGATGGAAACCATGTCCATTTCCGGATACGGTTTCTTGAACAGGCCACATTCCAGACCGGCGTGAATGATCTGGATGTTTGGCGTTTTGTTGAACAGACGCTGGTAGGTTTCGCGAACCAGGTGCATAACCGGAGAGTTAGCATCCGGCTGCCAGCCAGGGTATCCGCCTTTGGCCTGGGTTTTCGCGCCAGCCAGTTTACCCAGTGAATCCAGCATGCTTACCACGTAGTCTTTACCGCTGTCGATCAGGGAACGGATCAGGCAGTGAATTTCAACGTTGTCGTCAGTCATGGTTACAACGCCGACGTTCAGGGAGGTTTCAACCACGCCTTTGGCTACGTCGGAGTTGCGGATAACACCGTTCGGGGTGGCGTTCAGCAGACGTACGAAGCTGTCGCGAGACTGAGTGGTCAGCGCGGCTTTGTCGTGAGTAACGGCATCCAGCAGCAGAGCCAGGTTCTTCTCTTTGGCTTCCAGTTCGTTTTTCAGGATTTCCTGGTAGGTGTTGACCAGCGCTTTTAACGCATCAACTTTATCTGCCGCCACGGCGAGGGTGGCAAAGGCTTCACGCGGAATTGCGTTGCGCAGCGTACCGCCGTTGAAATCAACCAGACGCAGATCCAGCTCTTCAGCGTGACCCGCCAGGAAGCGTACCAGCAGCTTGTTAGCGTTACCGAGACCAACGTGGATTTCGCCACCGGAGTGACCGCCTTTCAGGCCTTTCAACGTCAGCTTAAAGCTCTGGAAGCCAGCCGGGATTGCTTCACGGGACAGCGGCAGGTTAGAGGTGAAGTCGATACCGCCTGCGCAACCCATATAGATCTCACCTTCTTCTTCAGAGTCGGTGTTGATCAGGATATCTGCCTGCAGCCAGTTAGCCTGCAGACCAAACGCGCCATCCATACCTGCTTCTTCGGTCATGGTCAGCAGCACTTCGAGCGGACCGTGTACCACGTTGTCATCAGCCAGAACGGCCAGTGCGGACGCCATGCCGATGCCGTTATCCGCACCCAGCGTGGTACCACGGGCTTTTACCCATTCGCCGTCAATATAAGGCTGGATAGGATCTTTAGTGAAGTCGTGCACGGTGTCGTTATTTTTCTGCGGGACCATATCCAGGTGCGCTTGCAGAACGACCGGCTTGCGGTTTTCCATTCCTGCGGTAGCGGGTTTGCGAATCAGGATATTACCGACCTGATCGCGCTCGACGTGGAAACCTTTCTCTTGGGCCCAGCTCAGAATGTGTTCAGCGAGCTGCTCTTCATGGTAGGACGGATGAGGAATAGAACAGATTTTGGCAAAAATATCCCACAGTGGTTGCGGGGATAATTGAGACAGTTCAGACACGTTGAGTCTCCTTGGCGATGTCCTACAAAACTTGCTTGCAGGCCACAGGGTTAGCAGAATTAAAAACATCACAAGTCAGGCTTGCGCGATGCGATTGAGAATACCACTTTCTCCGCTGACGGCTAGCATAAAGCATGCAAAAAGAGGCGCGGATTCCGCGAAACACTGGTTTTTAGTGCGTCAGATCTCTATAATCTCGCGCAACCTATTTCCCCCTCGAACACTTTTTAA
Organism: Citrobacter sp. Cb080; assembly: GCF_030334745.1. Lineage (NCBI taxonomy): Bacteria > Pseudomonadati > Pseudomonadota > Gammaproteobacteria > Enterobacterales > Enterobacteriaceae > Citrobacter > Citrobacter sp. Cb080. The sequence goes on from NZ_JAOWDG010000047.1 coordinate 24,258, forward strand.
GCCGTAGATAAACAGGCTGGGACACTTCACATGAGCGAAAAATACGTCGTCACCTGGGACATGTTGCAGATCCATGCACGTAAACTGGCAAGCCGCCTGATGCCTTCTGAACAATGGAAAGGCATTATTGCCGTTAGCCGTGGTGGTCTGGTGCCGGGCGCATTGCTGGCGCGTGAATTGGGTATTCGTCATGTCGATACCGTATGCATCTCCAGCTACGATCACGACAACCAGCGCGAACTGAAAGTGCTGAAGCGCGCCGAAGGCGACGGTGAAGGTTTCATCGTAATTGATGACCTGGTTGACACCGGTGGTACCGCCGTAGCGATCCGCGAAATGTACCCTAAAGCGCATTTCGTCACTATTTTCGCTAAGCCGGCAGGTCGCCCGCTGGTGAATGATTATGTTGTTGATATCCCTCAGGATACCTGGATTGAGCAGCCGTGGGATATGGGCGTAGTGTTCGTTCCGCCGATCTCGGGTCGCTAATCTAAAAAGTTTTCAACGCCCGCACTGTCGGGCGTTGTTCTTTTTGTGCTGTGTCAGGTTACACTATGCCTTAGTGAGTACTCATGGAGGCTGCAATCATGTCACAGGCTAACCTCAGCGAAGTCCTGTTTAAACCCCGCTTCAAACACCCTGAAACGTCAACGCTGGTTCGTCGTTTTAATCACGGCGCGCAGCCGTCCGTACAATCGACCCTGGATGGCAAAACCATCCCGCACTGGTACCGTATGGTGAACCGCCTGATGTGGATCTGGCGTGGCGTCGATCCGCGCGAAATCCTCGAAGTGCAGGCACGTATCGTCATGAGCGAAGCCGAACGCACTGATAAAGAGCTCTACGACACGGTTATCGGCTATCGCGGTGGAAACTGGATTTACGAGTGGGCGAAGCAGGCGATGGACTGGCAACAGAAAGTCTCTATGGAAGAGGATCCGCAGGTGAGCGGACGCCACTGGCTGCATGCTTCCACGCTCTATAACATCGCCGCTTATCCGCACTTAAAAGGCGATGAGCTGGCAGAGCAGGCGCAGGCTCTGGCCAATCGCGCCTATGAAGAAGCCGCACAGCGTCTGCCGGGCACGCTGCGTGAGATGGAATTTGCCGTTACCGGTGGCGCGCCGATTACCGGCTTCCTGCATATGCCAAAAGGCGACGGTCCGTTCCCGACGGTGCTGATGTGCGGTGGCCTCGATTCCATGCAAACGGATTATTACACTCTGTATGAGCGCTACTTTGCCCCGCGCGGTATTGCCATGCTGACGCTGGATATGCCGTCGGTCGGGTTCTCGTCAAAATGGAAACTGACCCAGGACTCCAGCCTGCTGCACCAGCACGTATTAAAAGCGCTGCCGAATGTTCCGTGGGTGGATCACACCCGTGTGGCGGCCTTCGGCTTCCGCTTTGGCGCCAACGTGGCGGTACGCCTGGCGTATCTGGAATCATCACGTCTGAAGGCGGTGGCCTGTTTGGGTCCGGTGGTTCATGCGCTGCTTAGCGACCCGCAGCGTCAGGCAAGCGTCCCGGAAATGTACCTTGACGTTCTGGCCAGTCGTTTGGGAATGCACGACGCATCCGATGAAGCGTTGCGCGTTGAGCTTAATCGCTATTCATTAAAAGTGCAGGGCCTGCTGGGCCGACGCTGCCCGACGCCAATGCTGTCGGGGTTCTGGAAAAACGATCCGTTTAGCCCGGAAGAGGAGTCGCGTTTAATCACATCTTCATCTTCTGACGGTAAGCTGCTGGAGATTCCATTCAACCCGGTGTATCGCAATTTTGACAAAGGGCTGCAGGAAATAACCGGTTGGATCAATCAGAGATTGTGTTAAAAGTTTGCTAAATTTTATCGATTTGGTAAAACAGGTGCTTCACCTAAGGAGATCGTAATGACGTTACCGAGTGGGCATCCGAAAAGTAGATTGATCAAGAAATTCACCGCGCTTGGCCCGTACATCCGGGAAGGGCAGTGCGAAGATAATCGGTTTTTTTTCGATTGTCTGGCTGTTTGCGTCAATGTGAAACCCGCCCCAGAGAAACGCGAGTTTTGGGGCTGGTGGATGGAACTGGAGGCGCAGGAAAAACGCTTCACGTACAGCTACCAGTTTGGCTTGTTCGATAAAGACGGGAACTGGACTGCAGTGCCGGTGAAAGAGACTGAAGTGGTAGAGCGACTGGAATATACCTTACGTGAATTTCATGAAAAATTACGTGGGTTGTTAACGTCGCTGAATCTGGCGCTGGAGCCTGCTGACGATTTTAACGATGAACCGGTTAAATTAACGGCATAATGAACAGTAAAATGCCGGATGGCGGCGCAACCCCATCCGGCATTTTTTTATGCTACATCAGAACTGATAAACCATACCGACAGCAACGATATCATCATTGTTGATGCCCAGTTTATTGTCGCTATCGAGCTGGTTGATTTTATAATCGACAAACGCAGACATATTTTTGTTGAAATAGTATGTTGCGCCAACGTCGATATAATTCACCAGATCCTCATTGCCTACGCCTTCAATATCTTTCCCTTTTGACAGCACATAACCCAGTGACGGACGCAGACCAAAGTCAAACTGGTACTGAACTACCGCTTCGAAGTTCTGTGTTTTATTAGCGAAACCACCGGAAATTGGCGTCATATTGCGCGTTTCAGAATAGAACGTCGCAATATAAATATCGTTAGCATCATATTTTAAACCGGTCGCCCAGGCTTCTGCTTTATCGCCAGTCCCACGCGTTTGCAGATTCTGCTGGTTGGTACGATCGGAGTTGGTATACGCACCGCTCACCGCGAAATCGCTGCCGCCAAAGTCATAGGTAACGGAAGTACCAAAACCGTCGCCGTTTTGTTTTTTCACATCGCGGTCCTGATTTTTCCCCTGGTATTGCAGGGTGAGATCCAGACCATCCACGACGCCGAAGAAGTCGGTGTTACGGTAGGTCGCCAGGCCGCTGGCGCGTTTGGTCATAAAGTTATCGGTCTGCGCGGAGGAGTCGCCGCCGAATTCCGGGAACATATCGGTCCACGCTTCCACGTCGTACAGCGCGCCGAGGTTACGACCGTAATCAAACGAGCCAAGGTTTTTTAATTTCAGACCGGCAAAGGCCAGACGGGTTTTTTGCTGGTTTGAGTCGCTTTCGGCTTTATTGCCGGCGAACTCTGCTTCCCAGCGGCCATATCCCGTCAGTTCATCGTTAATTTGCGTTTCGCCTTTAAAACCTAAACGGATATAGCTCTGGTCGCCGTCTTTGCTGTCATAATCCGTCATGTAATGCATGGCTTTTACTTTGCCGTACAGGTCCAGTTTATTACCGTTCTTGTTATACACTTCCGCTGCCTGTACGGATGCCGACGCAGTAATACCCATCACCACTAATGCCAGAGTGCTCTTTTTCATTTTCATTCCTGATTAAAAGTACGCGCTAATATTCACTGGGTGTGATCCCCGTTAAAAGACAGGAGGGTTTTTAACGTCTGGTAATGAACGTTTTATGACAAAGTAAGAATATTTTTAAAAAAGGATGTTTTTTTGTTTCTGTAATAAATGCGTCAAAATCTGCCGCTACGCTTGCTGATCCTGCGCAATAAAATTTCATGCTTTGTGCGCTGGTTGTTGGCAACCGGGGCCAGTCCTGCTAAAACGTTCGTTTGATATCATTTTCCCCAATTTTGAATGGCAGAGAATCATGAGTGACAGCCAGACGCTGGTGGTAAAACTTGGCACCAGTGTGTTAACGGGCGGATCGCGCCGCCTGAACCGCGCCCACATCGTAGAACTGGTTCGCCAGTGTGCGCAGCTCCATGCCGCAGGGCATCGTATTGTTATCGTTACCTCGGGCGCGATTGCCGCCGGACGTGAGCATCTGGGTTACCCTGAGCTCCCGGCAACGATAGCCTCGAAACAGCTGTTGGCGGCGGTAGGGCAGAGCCGATTGATTCAACTGTGGGAACAGTTGTTCTCGATTTACGGTATTCACATCGGACAGATGCTGCTAACGCGTGCGGATATGGAAGACAGAGAGCGCTTCCTTAACGCCCGCGATACGCTACGCGCGCTGCTGGATAACAACATCGTTCCTGTCATTAATGAGAACGACGCCGTAGCGACCGCCGAAATTAAAGTCGGTGATAACGACAACCTTTCTGCGCTGGCGGCGATTCTGGCCGGGGCCGATAAGCTGCTGCTGCTGACCGATCAGCAAGGGCTGTTTACCGCCGATCCGCGCACCAACCCGCAGGCTGAGCTGATCAAAGACGTTCACGGTATTGATGATGCGCTGCGCGCCATTGCCGGTGATAGCGTCTCGGGTCTGGGAACCGGTGGTATGGGGACTAAACTGCAGGCCGCTGATGTTGCATGCCGCGCCGGGATTGACACCATTATTGCCGCAGGCAGCAAGCCGGGCGTAATTGGCGACGTGATGGAAGGCGTTTCCGTTGGGACGCGTTTCCATGCACAGGCCTCTCCGCTGGAGAACCGTAAACGCTGGATCTTCGGCGCACCGCCAGCCGGGGAAATTACCGTTGATGAGGGGGCGACCGCAGCGATTCTGGAGCGTGGCAGTTCATTACTGCCAAAAGGCATTAAAAGCGTGACAGGCAACTTCTCTCGTGGTGAAGTGATCCGCATCTGCAATCTCGAAGGGCGCGATATTGCCCACGGCGTTACCCGCTATAACAGCGATGCGCTGCGCCGTATTGCCGGACATCACTCACAACAGATCGACACCATCCTGGGCTACGAATACGGTCCGGTTGCTGTCCATCGCGACGACATGATTACCCGTTAAGGAACAGGCATATGCTGGAACAAATGGGCATTGCTGCCAAAGCTGCGTCATACAAGCTGGCGCTGCTCTCCAGTCGCGAAAAAAACCGCGTACTGGAAACGATAGCTGATGAGCTGGAAGCGCAAACGGAAAGCATCCTCAGCGCGAACGTACAAGATGTTGAGCAAGCGCGAGCCAACGGCCTGAGCGAAGCGATGCTCGACCGCCTGGCGCTGACTCCGGCGCGTCTGAAAGCGATTGCCGACGATGTGCGTCAGGTATGTAATCTCGCCGACCCGGTCGGGCAGGTGATTGATGGCGGTCTGCTGGATAGCGGCCTGCGTCTCGAACGTCGTCGCGTTCCGCTGGGCGTGATTGGCGTGATTTATGAAGCGCGTCCAAATGTCACCGTTGACGTTGCTTCCCTGTGCCTGAAAACCGGTAATGCGGCGATCCTGCGCGGTGGGAAAGAGACGTACCGGACGAATGCGGCAACCGTGGCGGTTATCCAAAAGGCGCTGGAAGCCTGTGGTTTACCCGCCGCAGCCGTGCAGTCGATAGATAACCCGGACCGAGCGCTGGTCGCCGAAATGCTGCGTATGGATAAGTACATTGATATGCTGATCCCTCGCGGTGGCGCGGGTCTGCATAAGCTGTGCCGTGAGCAGTCGACTATCCCGGTCATCACCGGCGGCATTGGGGTTTGTCATATTTATGTTGATGATAGCGCGGAGATCGACCCGGCGCTGAAGATTATCGTCAACGCCAAAACCCAGCGTCCGAGCACCTGTAACACCGTAGAAACCCTGCTGGTGCATCAGGATATCGCTGCGCGTTTTCTGCCTGCGCTGAGCCAGCAGATGGCACAAAGCGGCGTCACGCTGCATGCCGACGACACCGCGCTGGCCACATTGCAGGCAGGGCCCGCTAACGTGGTTGCGGTGAAAGCCGAAGAGTATGACGACGAGTTTCTGTCGTTGGATCTGAACGTTAAAATCGTTACCGATCTGGACGATGCTATCACCCACATTCGCGAGCATGGGACCCAGCATTCCGATGCCATCCTGACGCGCACACTGCGTAACGCCGATCGTTTCGTGAATGAAGTGGACTCTTCTGCCGTGTACGTTAACGCCTCTACTCGTTTTACCGATGGCGGCCAATTCGGACTGGGGGCGGAAGTGGCTGTGAGTACGCAAAAACTGCACGCGCGTGGCCCAATGGGTCTGGAAGCACTGACCACCTATAAGTGGGTTGGCTTCGGTGACGACACGATTCGTGCGTAATTGAAAACGGGCGATGCCATAATAGGTCTATGATTTTCAGGTCTATTAAGGCATTGCCCGGTTAATTCTACCCTTTACCCCGCTACCGTATTTGTTTTCTATCCTGCGTTTTATCATCATCCGCATCAGTCTGGTTTTTACCCATGCGCTCCCTGGCGTTGAAAGACGACGTATCACAGAATTTTCCCTGCCAGCATGAATTTTCTGGGTCTGTAGCTCACGTATTGTTCCCATGGTTCGATCTATTAGAATCAGTCTCATTTTTATGAGGAGTTGTTGCGTGAAATCGGATATTCACAAACATAGCATTCCTGTTGTGCCGCTCGGTAACCCGTTTCCCCCCCGCCATTGTTCACTGTGTCCAAAGGGCGCGGCGATTGATCGTGATAATCAATACCGATTGATAGACAAAAGAAGGAAGTTTAAAGCGGGGGAGATACTCGCCCGGCAGGATGAAGCCGCAGACATGCTTTTTGTTATTCACGAGGGGTACTGCACGTCCAGCGTGGAATGTGGTGATAATGATTTTATCAGTCGCTTTTATTTTCCGGGAGACATCATGGCGCTGGATGCTGTTGAAGGGGGAACGTATCTGACAACGATCAAGGCTGCAACGGCTGCGGAGGTATGTCATATCGATATTGCGCGGTTGTTCAAGGCAGCAGAAAAGGAGCCGTCGGTTGCAGCGGCAGTCATCAAGTTTCTCTGCAGGGACAATGGATTCATTGTTGAAAAACTACGGCGTTATGCCAATAAACATGCTGAGGCCAGAATCGCTGCTTTCCTCGTGGAGTTTTACGAAATGCATTTACGTATTGGCAGGCCAGAAACGACGCTTCGCTTGCCATTCTCGCGGGAGGAAATTGCCAGTTATCTCGATCTTAAAATTGAAACCGTTAGCCGCTCATTAAAATCCCTCGAACAACAAAAGTTGATTAGCTTACATCGGGTTCGTACGGTAACAATTAATAGTTACTTGGGGTTAAAAGGTTTCAGCTAACGCTATCTTTGCCGTGTGTTATTTATCTCTTGATATTCCAGGAATATTCGTTTTATATGGAAAATTCCTGGTTTTATTTATGTGAAATAATTATCAATTCGAATAATAATCCTACAGGTCAGCGCTATTTTTATAAGAATATTCCCCCATAACTAAATATTTCATGAGAATTTTCTTGTGAAGTTAAAAAATTAGCATAATTGCAACAAATAATAAGCATTATAGAGAGAATATGGAGATGTTAATTATCTTTATGTTTTGTAAGGGTTTTGCTCTGGTGTTATTTGTATGATCTTTTTGATATTTATCAAAAACATAAAAAAGATGAATTGTTTGATTTTGCTTATCTGGGTGGGTAATGATTCTGAAAATGGATGTGTTTTAAGTGATTGTGTCTTAGGAAACTTCTTAGGCAATGTTTTTTACGGGAAAGTTCTTAGTTTTTTGTAATTTTTGCGTTTCAGGGTTTGTTGAGATGTTACTTAATTCAAATGATAATTTTTTGGCGCGGCAATTCTGGCTCGCAATTAATGGAACCGCTGGAGTGACTTAATAATAAGACTCGGTGGTGAGTTTGTTCTTAGGAGAAGATAAAATGAAAAAATTATTATTAGTAACCTCTCTGGCTTCTGTATTTGTTGCAGCAAATGCAATGGCAGATGTTACTGCTTCTGCAACTGCCTCGTGGGACGCGACGGCAACAAAAGATACCACCAGCATGTTGGTTGTCACCCCGCTGAACTCTTTAACTTTCCAGTATGCTGAAGGGCTGAATGCCTTCAACTCTCAGGACGGTGCTTTTGATGTGACGATTCAGGGTCAGGAGACGGCAACTGATTTTGAGCTGACTGCTCAGATTATTAGCAACACTCTGACCAACGCCAGTGGTGATGCTTCTACCCTGAACGTAGGGGTGGCATGGAATGGCACGGCACTGACTAATTCATCAGATACTGTCCTTGTTAACTCCAGCTCTACTTCTGGTCTTGAAAGCCTGATGGCAGATGGCGCTTATAACGGTGTCGCTCGTGTCAGCGATCAATCCAACTTCAAATTCACCATCGCGTCAGCGACTTCTGATGGTAGTCAGACAGTAGCAGATTACTCTGCACTGCCAGACGGCTATTGGACTGGCGATGTAAAAGTACAGTTCAATGCAACCTGGACGACTCCGTCTGCCTAAGTAATAAAAAATTCGGGAGAATTTGTTCTCCCGAATTTATCAGGAATGGTGTCATGAAAAAATATTTACCGGCAGCGATGTTGGTAGGGTTAGTAGCATCTTTTCCCGGATGGGCAATTAATGTTGGTGAAATTACATCGATCATGACTTCTACTGAGAGTTCATTATCGAAAGAAATTATCAATACGACAGATGCGGCGCGTTATGTCAGTGTTTCGGTAAAACAATTGTCATCACCTTTGGCCGGGGGAGTCGAAATAAAGCCCGTTAATTCCGGAGAATTACTCTCTACACCTGCCAATCTTATTCTTCCTGGCCAGGCGAAGGATGTTTTTCGTTTCTTTTATAAAGGACCTGCAGATGATATCGAACGTTATTATCGTCTGCAATGGATAGATGAGCCGGTCACCGAGAGCGCGGAAACCCGGGCGAATAAAATGGCTGTTGCAACAGCGTCGGCTGAAATTGGCACTATTCTGGTAGTCGCGCCGCGCAAGGAACGTTTTGAATATAGCCGAAATGGCGATGTTATTACCAATACCGGCAATGTTTCATTTCGTGTGATCGCTTATGGGGCTTGTAAAGATAAGGCTCACGAGCGGGGACGAGGCTGTCGCGAACGTTATTACATTATGCCGGGTACAAAAATAAAATTACAGTTTACCGACATTAGTAATAGCCGTTCACGCATCGGTATCTGGCACGGTAAGCAGTTTATTACAGTGAAGTGATGGTCAATAGCAGCCATCTGTACGGGATAAATAAAATTACCGGAATGTAAGGATGCATATGACAACAACAAATATTGTCGGCGGTAGCATTTGTCTTTTTATTGCGCTGACACCAGGATTTTCACATGCAGCCCCAGTAAAAGTGGGTAATTACGTTATTCCCAGCGCTTTCGCCCGTTCACTGGAGCAGGGAATGACGGTGCCGGTATATATTCGTTACAACGAGACTGACGAGAAAAGTCAGCAAAAAGTTGCCGATGCGGTGATTTCGCTTGTTGATGGCAATATTACAGTTAAAGCCCTGACTCTTGCTGAATTGCCCAATAATGCCGTGTTATCTGGAAAAACCCGCGCGTTGGTGGAAAAAATTCGTGATGTGAAGTTTCACGATAACACCAATATCGAACTATCGGATGATGCACGCCTGCAACTCAACGTCTCTTCATTTCACCTGGAGATGATTGTCAGCAAAGATGCGTTAACTGAAGCGATTGTCGCACGCAGCAGCCTGCTTGGACCTTCCAGCGTGGAGACTCTCTCTAACGTCCTGAACTATAACTTTGGCACCTACTACAACGATTATCATAACGGCAGCAGTACCCGCAGCTATCTGACGATGGACAATACAACATCGCTGCGTGAACACCATGTCAACATTAACGGTTCGTTTTACGGCATAGGCGACAGCAACAGCACCAGTAAACTCTATCGCGCGATGTATGAGCGTGATTATGACGGATATCGACTGGCGCTCGGGATGCTCGACACCTGGAATGTCCAGTCTATTGCCAGCCTGAATGCGCTGAATGGTGGGAAAATTTACGGCGTAAGCTACGGAAACAAAGGAAGTACGGTTGTTGAGAATACCTCGCTTTCGCTTACGCCAATTACCGTATTTCTGCCAGCTGCTGGCGAGGTTCATGTAATTCGTGACGGGCGTTTGCTCAGCGTACAGAACTTTAATATGGGCAGCTATGAAATTGATACCAGTCGTTTCCCGTATGGTGTTTATGACGTCACGGTAGATATCGTGGTCAATGGCCGGACAATTAATAGTCGAATTAGTCGGGTCAATAAAATCTTTGCCCGCCAGCAGGCAGCCGGAATTGATCAGCTCTCATGGCAACTGTTTGGTGGCTCACTGGATTATGACCGTGTGAGTTATAAGCGAAACCACTATCAGGATTTAGGCAATGAGCAGACCTGGATTGCCGGCGGTGCCGCATCGGTGACGCTGGCGATATTGTCGGGGCTGGGCCTGAAATCTACGCTCTACGGTTTTGGCAACAATGCGGTTAATGAAACGGATGTCACGCTCAATGTGAATGAATACGTAAGCATTGGCAATCAGACGCTGGTAGTGAATGATTCGTCATGGCGAAACATCAGTAATATCAATCTCAATGTCCCCGAGGGATATGGTTCCCTTTGGGCATCTCGTGAAGACAGTAAAATTGGCAACCGTCTGCCCATGCAGGAGCGTGACAATTATTCCATTGGTGGCACTCTTAACCTCGGGAAGTTTATTCCTCATGGCGGCTCGCTTACCGTGAGTCAGACGGAGAATCGCTACTCGGGAAATAAATACCGTAACCTGGACTACAGCACGACCCTTTATTCAGGCAGGTATGCCACGGTTGGGCTGCGCGCAGGTATTCAGCGTTATTACTACAATAACCGGAATGACGATGGGCGACAGGAACGTTATGTCAGCCTGGATTTATCGTTGCCGTTGGCGTCCTGGTTGAGCATGGGCGTCTCCCGGGATCGCTATGGCAGCACTCAGGGTAATCTCAGCGCGCGCAAGCAGTATGCTGAAGGCCCCATTAAATCGGTCGGATTATCGGCTTCGACACGCCTGAGTGGCGAGCAGTATTACGACAATAATTATTCGGTAAACGGCAATCTGAGTTATGACACGAAATATAACGCTGGCACCGTATCGGTAACGCGTTCCGCGGACAACTCCACCAATATGAACTTCTCTTCTCAAGGTTCCCTGGCGTGGGCAGGAAAAGATTTCGGTCTGAGTAAAGAGAGGCAAAGGTCAGGCATTATTGTGAAAACCGATTTGACCGGCGAAGGGAAACTGGCTGCGAAGATTAATAACCGAAATTATCTTCTCAGCGGTAAATCAAATTTCATTGCACTGCCGCCTTATGCTCAGTACAAGCTGGAGATCCTCAATGATAAAAACTCTGAAGACAGCTTTGATATTGTTTCAGGGCGCAAACAGGAACTGACGCTATATCCGGGTAACGTGGGTGTTATCAACCCTGAAGTGAAAAGTATGGTCACCGTATTCGGGCGCATTCGTTATCCCGATGGGCAGTTGGCTGCAAACACCGATATTCATAATCACATCGGTAAAACGCGTACGGATGAAAAAGGGGAGTTTGCTATCGATATCGATAAGAAATATCCGGTCATCACGTTAATTTCAGCCAATGGCAGCCTATGCGAAGCCGATCTCGATTTGGAAAAAGCACGCGGCGCAGCGTGGGTTGGTGATGTGAAATGTGCCACGCAAACCACGATGGCGCAGAGGTAATAAAATGAAAGTATTAATTAAATTAGCTACTGTAATCTGTGCCGTGGGGAGTTTTGCGCCTGCGCCTGCGTTGGCTTTGAATGCAATATCTTCCGGCTCAGTCAGTAATAACTATTTGTTTATTGAAAATGCCATTGATAGTGAATACTTTATTACCCCCTCGGCACTCGATCCGCGTTTCAGCGGGTCAAACACGTGGATAAAATACGGTACTTCTCAGGTGAGTCTCGGGTATTTAGGTTTTGTCGGCTGGACTGCGCCAGGAAATTATTATCAGGACATGTGGATTGATAATTCCCCGATTAACGGCCCTTTTCGGGGGATCCGTTGTTATAGCGGCAGCCAGTGTCCATCAACTGGGTTTATTGCCGGGCAAGGCACTGACAATAACGGTTTTTATCATGCGCAGGTAGGATCTGTCGCGGGCGTTATTGGTGGCGCCTACGGATTCGCTTCCCTGACGGATACTGCCTATGAGTACTTTCGCAATGTGCCTACCGGTAGCAGCGAAACCTATGTGTTCAACCGTTGTTATACTTCCGTGAATTATGATTATTCTTCCGGGCAACGCTGTAAAGATCAATCAACAGGATTATGGAATTACGTCAATTATACGTTAACCAAACGCGGTCATCTGTCACTTGTATCGACTAATGCATTTCAGGAGCTTTGGGTTGCCAGCGACGGTACGCCGAGCATCACCAAAGACTCTGGTTATTGTGAGCTTGGCGTGGTGGGCGGCGCTGACGGCGTGATTTGCAAAATGGTGAGTTATAACCTGCAACAAACCGCCAATCTGACCGCCTCCCTGACGTTTCGCGCTTATGTCGACACGGCGATGCTTGGTTTTACGCCTGGACCGGCCACCGTGAGATACTCCGGGAATGGTTCAAACTGGTATAACTATGGTACTTCAACTGCTTATTACAACGTTTTCACGACCTCTGGAGAGTACATATATATTTTTCTGTCAAAAGCATTCCTGAAAAATCTCGTCGATTCAGGAATCAGCATTACTAAGGAAGGTGCGAATAAGCAGGTCATTTCTTCCCAAGCTGACTCGCTGATTAAAATTTCGCGGATCTGGGCCGATTTTTTTCCCGCAAACACATCGAATCAGCCTATTTAGGCTATTTTTTCCACCATTTCTGGCGTTATTTCCGGTTTTTACTGAGATCTCTCCCACTGACGTATCATTTGGTCCACCCGAAACAGGTTGGCCAGGGTGAATAACATCGCCAGTTGGTTATCGTTTTTCAGCAGCCCCTTGTATCTGGCTTTCACGAAGCCGAACTGCCGCTTGATGATGCGAAACGGGTGCTCCACCCTGGCACGGATGCTGGCTTTCATGTATTCGATGTTGATGGCCGTTTTGTTCTTGCGCGGATGCTGCTTCAAGGTTTTTACCCTGCCGGGACGCTCGGCGATCAGCCAGTCCACATCCACCTCGGCCAGCTCCTCGCGCTGTGGCGCTCCTTGGTAGCCGGCATCGGCTGAGACAAATTGCTCCTCTCCATGAAGCAGATTACCCAGCTGATTGAGGTCATGCTCGTTGGCCGCGGTGGTGACCAGGCTGTGGGTCAGGCCACTCTTGGCATCGACACCAATGTGGGCCTTCATGCCAAAGTGCCACTGATTGCCTTTCTTGGTCTGATGCATCTCCGGATCGCGTTGCTGCTCTTTGTTCTTGGTAGAGCTGGGTGCCTCAATGATGGTGGCATCCACCAAAGTGCCTTGGGTCATCATGACGCCTGCTTCGGCCAGCCAGCGATTGATGGTCTTGAACAATTGACGGGCCAGTTGATGCTGCTCGAGCAGGTGGCGGAAATTCATGATGGTGGTGCGATCCGGCAGGGCGCTATCCAGGGATAATCGGGCAAACAGGCGCATGGAGGCGATTTCGTACAGGGCATCTTCCATGGCACCGTCGCTCAGGTTGTACCAATGCTGCATGCAGTGAATACGCAGCATGGTCTCCAGCGGATAGGGCCGTCGGCCATTGCCCGCCTTGGGATAAAACGGCTCGATGACAGCGGTCATATTCTGCCATGGCAGAATCTGCTCCATGCGGGAGAGGAAAATCTCTTTTCGGGTCTGACGGCGCTTAGTGCTGAATTCACTATCGGCGAAGGTGAGTTGATGGCTCATGATGTCCCTCTGGGATGCGCTCCGGATGAATATGATGATCTCATATCAGGAACTTGTTCGCACCTTCCC
>NZ_JAOWDG010000048.1:0-14137 GCF_030334745.1 Citrobacter sp. Cb080
CCACTGTTCGTCCATTTCCGCGCAGACGATGACGTCACTGCCCGGCTGTATGCGCGAGGTTACCGACTGCGGCCTGAGTTTTTTAAATGGCGGAAAATCGTGTTGAGGCCAACGCCCATAATGCGGGCGGTTGCCCGGCATCCAACGCCATTCATGGCCATATCAATGATTTTCTGGTGCGTACCGGGTTGAGAAGCGGTGTAAGTGAACTGCAGTTGCCATGTTTTACGGCAGTGAGAGCAGAGATAGCGCTGATGTCCGGCAGTGCTTTTGCCGTTACGCACCACCCCGTCAGTAGCTGAACAGGAGGGACAGCTGATAGAAACAGAAGCCACTGGAGCACCTCAAAAACACCATCATACACTAAATCAGTAAGTTGGCACCATTACCTATATGAGCAAAGGCTGACGAAAAGGTTACGCGGCCTGTATTACTCCCGCACACTACCGCAAGTTGTGCACAAACCTTTCCGACGTTTCCAGTAACTAACGGTGCAATTGCTGCGGCAGGACCCGCTGGTGTGTCGGGCAATGAGTTGGGCGGGCGTTTAACAGAGTATTTCGCACCACCGTGGCGATGGTGCGTTTTTGTTTACTCATTTCGGCCTGGCGGGCATGCTTGCTTAGGTCAGCGCACCGCCCATACGGCACTGAGCAAAGCGCAGGATATCTTCTGCCAGGCGGTGTGCCGTTTCGACATCAGCATGGCTACGATTCACCAGCATGCGGCTCAGACAGCCCTCCAGCACCAGTTCCATCTGTTTGGCGACCATTGCAGGGTCGTCAACTTCCAGCGTCGTCAGCAGCTCATGGGTGAAGTCATGTGCTGCCTTTTTTTGCTGATCGGCTAACTGATGGATCGGATGCCCGGGATCGGGGTAAAACGTACAGGCGGCGATAAACAGGCAGCCTGGATAGCGATTATTGCTCACGCATTCGGACAGCGCGGTGTAGCGTGCCAGTAATTTCTGTTCAGCGCTCAGGGTGTCATCCAGTAAAAGTTGACGCCGCCAGATATCCACCCGCTGGCTGAGGTAACGTAACGCATCGTACAGAATGGCCTCTTTGTCGGGCCAAAAGCGTTGTAGTTCATCAAGAGGATAATCGATACGTTCGGCCACCATTTCCAGTGTGGTATTGGCTATCCCTTGAACCTCAAGTAATTTCAGGGCTTCTCCCAGGACATCTTCACGTTGCACGGTATTCTCCTCCGTATTTCTTGTTGCAAGTGTCGCTCACGGTTGGCGATCGCGCAAATGTGCGCTGAAGGTCGCGGCATCCATAAAGCCGGTTACCCGAGCCTCCGGATGCTCTTTCCCCTCGGCGTCAAAGAACAAAATAGTCGGCAAACCTAAAACCTGTAGATGTTTCAGCAGAGCGACATCCTGGGCATTGTTTGCAGTCACATCCGCCTGCAAAAGCACCGTGTCGCCTAGCGCTTGCTGAACCTGCTGATTGCTAAACGTATACTTCTCAAACTCCTTACAGGCCACGCACCAGTCAGCATACAGATCCAACATCACGGGCTTGCCTTTAGCTTGTGCCAGCGCCTGATTTAGCGCATCCACCGAAGCCACAGGCGTGAAGTTAAGGTGTGTCTGGGTTTGAGCATGCGGCACGCCGAACGCCCAGTCCTGCAATGGCTGTACGCTTACCAGCGCTGCAGCTAACAGGATAATTTGCACGATGCTCATCCAGGCGTGCTTTGCCTGCAGGCTGGTGATAAATGCCCAGCTAAAGAATGCGACGCCCAACAGCGACCACAGGCGAACGCCCCAGTCGTCGCCAATGATGCGTTCGAGTAAGAAGACGGGGAGCGCCAGAATGACAAAGCCAAAAGCGGTTTTGACATGTTCCATCCATGGGCCGCTTTTAGGTAACAGACGATTACCGAATACGGTAATTAGCATCAGAGGTAATCCCATCCCCAGCGCGTACAGATACAGCGTGCCGCCTCCCAGCCACATGTTCCCGCTCTGAGCGATATACAGCAAAATCGCGCTTAGCGGGGCTGTTGTACAAGGAGAACAGATGAGGCCGGCAATCGCCCCCATCGCAAAGACGCTACCGGGGGAACCGCCTTGTTGACGGTTACTCATCAATGTAAGGCGTGTTTGCAGCGATGAAGGGAGTTGCAGCGTGAACAAGCCAAACATCGAAAGGGCCAGCAGCGTAAAGACCACGGCAAGGCCAATCAGGACGTAAGGATGCTGTAGCGCAGCCTGGAACTGCAATCCAGCGGCCGCAACAACCAGACCCAGCGCGGTATAAGTGAGCGCCATTCCCTGGACGTAGATAAACGTCAGCAGCAGCGCGCGTCCGGTTGATAAGCGTTGTTTGCCGCCCAGCACGATACCGGAAATCAGCGGATACATCGGCAATACGCAAGGTGTAAACGCGATGCCAATTCCGATTAGCAATGCCCACAGCGCAGAGAAGGGAAGCTGGGTTGCAGGTTGTGGTCTCTCTTGCAAAGTATCGGTGGCAGGCACTGGCGCAGGTGTCGCCCTGGTATTGGCAGACACTTCACTTAATGGCACCGTTTTAGTTTCAGGCGGATAGCAAAAACCGGCGTCGGCACAGCCTTGGTATGTGACCGTTAATGTTGCGCCAGATTTAGCCTGATTGACCGTGACCGGGATAGTCAATTGTTTACGGTAAATCTCACTTTTGCCATAAAACTCATCTTCATGCCAGACGCCTGGCGGTAGTTTTACCTCGGCGATATCGGCCTGAGATGGCGTAATGCTTATCTGTTTTCGGTACAGATAGTAGCCATCTTTAACCTGCCATGAGAGGTTCAGATCGTGTTGGTTTTGCTGAAAATCAAAAGCAAACGCCCGATCGGCAGGAACAAACTGCGAGCGGCCAGGCGCGTCAAATAATCCGGCAAAGGTAGATGTGCTGCACAGCAGCAGGATCAGCGTAAGGATGCGTTGAGCCATGAGCGGTAATCAAAGTCTCCGTGAGTGACGGGTAAAACCAGAAGTTCAGGCGTTTGGTATGGATGATGTGACTTCAGGCAATCGAGAAGGGCTTGCTGGTGTGTGACGGTGGTTTTTAAAATCATCTGGACTTCATATTCCTGCTCCAGTTTACCTTCCCAATAATAGAGGGAGGTCGCGCCAGGCAGCAGCGTCACGCAGGCAGCCAGTTTTTCCGCCAGTACTTTGGCGGCCAGATCCTGGGCGGTTGCTTCATCCGGGGCGGTACAGAGCACCACAACGGTATCGGGGATGGAAATATCCTGACTCTTTACATCAAGCATAAACACCTCGAAAGAACAGAGTAACCAGCTAAAGAGTGGTCACTATACAACGGACGAGGGAAGGATGTTAGTTAAAGCGGGATGATGAGGAGGAGGAACTGCAGGGCGCGAAGGCACCCTGCAGTAAAGTCTTACAGCATGAAGCTGCCCAGCAAGAAGCCGAAGCAGACAGCCAAAAGCACGCCCAGAGTACCCGGGATGAAGAACGGATGGTTAAAGACGAATTTACCGATACGGGTTGTACCGGTGTCATCCATCTGCACCGCCGCAACCAGAGTTGGGTAGGTTGGCAGAATGAACAGGCCAGAAACAGCTGCGAAAGACGCAACAGCAGTCAGTGGGGAAACGTTCAGAGCCAGAGCCATCGGCATCAGTGCTTTAGCGGTTGCAGCCTGAGAGTACAGCAGCGCAGAAGCAAAGAAGAAGATGACAGCCAGCAACCACGGATGACCCTGAATTACGCTACCTGCAGTATCTTTGATCCAGTCAATGTTGTGAGATACGAAGGTATCACCCAGCCATGCAACACCCAGGATACAAATACAGGCGCTCATACCCGCTTTAAAGGTGCTGGAGTTCAGGATGGAGTCAGTTTCAACGCGGCAGACGATCGTAGTCAGCGTCGCGACGCTCAGCATGATGATCAGGATTGCGTTGGTGGTGTTCATCAGCGGTTTAGCAACCAGGCCGAGGCTTGGGCTGTTGATGATGGCGTATACAACTACGCAAATCACGCCCAGCAGGAACAACCAAACGGAGGTTTTCGCGCCAGCTTTGATTTCAACTTGTCTTTCACCACGCAGTTCAACCAAACCTTCTTCCAGACGCTTACGATAAATCGGGTCGTCAGACAGTTTGGAGTTGAACAGCATCGTTACCAGGAAGGACATCACCAGAACGGCCAGCAGAGTGGACGGAATGACCACGGACAGCAGGTGAATGTAGCTGATGCCATGACCTTCCATTACGGAAGACATGTAAACCACGGCTGCGGAGATTGGCGACGCCGTAATCGCAATCTGTGCAGAAACCACTGCGGTAGAGAGCGGACGGCAAGGTTTGATACCTTGTTCCTTCGCGACTTCAGCGATAACCGGCAGAGTTGCCAGAGAGATGTTACCGGTACCGGCAAAGATAGTCAGGAAATAGGTCACGATTGGTGCAAGGATCGTGATGTATTTCGGGTTTTTACGCAGCAGTTTTTCAGTTTGATGAACCAGATAGTCCAGACCACCGGCAATCTGCATGGCAGAGATGGCAGCGATAACCGCCATGATAATGGAAATAACATCGAACGGAATATTACCCGGTTTTACGCCAATAGCGGCAAGAACCAGAACACCCAGCCCGCCTGCAAATCCAATACCGATACCCCCAAGTCTGGCACCTAAAAAGATTGCCAGCAAAACGATGATAAGTTCTAAAACTATCATATTAGCCTTCCTTGTTGTTTAACAAGTTGATATTAAATTGTTGTTTTTAAGTAACTTCGAGTAAGAAAAAAGGCACGTCATCATGACGTGCCTTCTCCGGTACTACCCTACACGATTACTGTTCGCTTTCATCAGTATAACGTTTTGCTTTATAAGCAGGGTGCATCAGGTTCTGTGCAGAGAAGATATCGTCCAGTTCAGACTCGGTCAACAGACCGCGTTCCAGGACAACTTCACGTACGCTCTTACCGGTTTCGGCACAAATTTTACCGACGATGTCGCCGTTGTGGTGACCGATGAACGGGTTGAGGTAAGTAACGATGCCGATGGAGTTGAATACAAACGCTTCACAGACTTCTTTGTTAGCAGTGATACCACTAACGCATTTTTCCAGCAGGTTGTAGCAAGCATTGCTCAGAATGTGAATAGATTCAAACATTGCCTGGCCAATGACCGGCTCCATTACGTTCAGCTGCAGCTGACCAGCTTCAGATGCCATAGTAACGGTGATGTCGTTACCGATGACTTTAAAGCAAACCTGGTTTACGACTTCTGGAACAACTGGGTTCACTTTTGCTGGCATGATAGAAGAACCAGCCTGCAGTTCCGGCAGGTTGATCTCGTTCAGACCAGCACGTGGGCCAGAGGAGAGCAAACGCAGGTCGTTACAGATTTTGGACATCTTAACAGCCAGACGTTTCAGTGCGCCGTGAACCATAACGTATGCGCCGCAGTCAGAAGTTGCTTCAATCAGGTCTTCTGCCGGAACACAGGCGAAGCCAGTGACTTCAGCCAGTTTCTGTACTGCCAGCGGGGAGTATTCTTTCGGCGTGTTCAGACCCGTACCGATTGCAGTTGCACCGAGGTTAACTTCCAGCAGCAGCTCAGCGGTACGACTAATGTTTTTCACTTCTTCTTTCAACAGTACGCTGAAAGCATGGAATTCCTGACCGAGGGTCATCGGTACAGCATCCTGCAGCTGGGTACGGCCCATTTTCAGGATGTCCTGGAATTCAACAGCTTTTTGTTCGAAGCCTTCACGCAGTTGGTTCAGGGCATCGATCAGTTTGATGATGGATGCGTATACCGCGATACGGAAGCCAGTTGGGTAAGCGTCGTTGGTAGACTGACATTTGTTAACGTGGTCGTTCGGGTTCAGGTACTGATATTCACCTTTCTGGTGACCCATCAGTTCCAGACCGATATTGGCCAGCACTTCGTTGGTGTTCATGTTGACGGAGGTACCCGCACCACCCTGGTAAACATCTACCGGGAATTGATCCATGCATTTTCCGTTATTCAGGACTTCATCACACGCCGCGATGATGGCATTTGCCACACTCTTAGGAATGGTTTGCAGCTCTTTGTTGGCCATTGCCGCTGCCTTTTTAACCATTACCATACCGCGAACAAATTCAGGAATGTCGCTGATTTTGTTGTTGCTAATGTAGAAGTTTTCAATCGCTCTCAGAGTGTGAACACCGTAGTAGGCGTCCGCTGGAACTTCCCTGGTACCCAACAAGTCTTCTTCGATACGAATGTTGTTTAACATGTGAACCTTCTTTTTCAAGCTGCCAATGATTTGACTAAACACACAGGATATATGTGATTTCGATTGTTTCTCGACCGACGATTATCCCCTGCATCGGTCTGATACTCGAGATCATATGCTGGTTCAGGATTTCTACCGTAATCTGGATCACTTAAAGCGTGGAATTTACCCCTTATTTATTATTCTGTGAAATGGATCACCCCTTTAGGATTAATACTAAAAATAAGTGTACAAGCGACTTGAAATTTTGCTAACCACCTCAACATCTAATTGATGCGAGTCACATAATTCATCGGGCAGGCGTTGAAAAAAACGACTGTTATTGACAGGAGAACCCTTTGCGCTGGATACCATTACTTGCCATTTTTCTCTATGTTTACATAGAGATATCTATTTTTATTCAGGTTGCCCATGTCCTGGGTGTCCTGATGACGCTGATTTTGGTTATTTTTACGTCGGTTATCGGTATGTCTCTGGTTCGTAACCAGGGATTTAAAAACTTTTTACTGATGCAACAAAAAATGGCGGCTGGTGAAAGTCCGGCTGCAGAAATGATCAAGAGCGTGTCGCTGATCATTGCTGGTCTGCTGTTGGTACTGCCCGGCTTTTTCACCGATTTCCTCGGTCTTCTTCTTTTATTACCCCCGGTGCAAAAACATCTGACGATGAAACTGCTGCCGCATTTGCGTTTTTCGCGTATGCCGGGCGGTGGTTTTAGCGCCGGAACCGGTGGCGGTGAGACCTTTGATGGCGAATTTCAGCGCAAAAACGACGATCGCAACCGTATTGATCATAAAGACGATCCTCGGGATTAAGCATCAGTATGCGGGCCGGATAAGCGTGAGCACCATCCGGCAAAATGCTTATCTGCCGGATGACGGTGTCAACGTCGCTTTATCCGGCCTGCGGGGTAAAAACAGCCACAGCCCTGCCAGCATAATCAGCGCATACAGGCTCTTCCGGCCAACCATTGCCAACAGCAGCAGACACAGTAGACCGCCAATGACCGCCAGCATGCGATACTGCCCTTTCAGTAATCGACATCCCGCCAGCATGCACAGCAAATAAATCATAATAAAGATGCCGTTAGCATAGACGATTAACGCATCGAGATTGATTTTCAGCATATAGATGCACAACGTACTGATCACGCAGCAGCCCAATACGGCGTTTAGCGCATTGCGTGGAAGGTGACGGGGAGACAGACGCGCCAGATGGCTCTCCGGCTTATATTGCGCTTGCGACCAGACCAGCCGGGCGAAACTTTGAATATAAATGTTGAGACTGGCAAAACAGGCCAGATAACCAATGATGCAGGCGACCCACAGTGCCTGTACGCCAAATAACTGCACGACGATCTCTGGCAGTGAGGCCGCCGCCGCCATTTGCTCACCGTAGGCGCCAAAATGAAGCACGACGACGGTGCATGCCCAATAAACAGAGCCCGCAAGCAGCAGGCCGATCATCAGCGCGCGCGGGAAATCCCGCTCCGGGTTTTTGAATTCAGATGCCAGATGGGCAAACGCTTCAAGGCCAACAAAACACCAGAACATCACCGACAGCGCGGCGAACAGTCCGGGGAGCTCAATCTCGGTTATCGCAGGGAAGGGGATTTCGCCAGGTTTCACATCGCCTGCCCACCAGATGGCGACAATGAGGGCAACAATCAATCCGGCAATGACCGTTTGCAGATTAGCGCTAGAGCTGGCACCGTGGGAGCCGATATACCAAACCAATGCCAGCGTACCGAGCTCTGCCAACAGAAGCTGTTCGTCATGCCAGCCAAACATCGCCTGACCAAATCCGGCGGCAATATGTAATGCCGCAGGCAAGCCGACGGGAATCACCGACAAAAATAGCCATCCGGTGACGCGCTCCAGGCGTGAGCCAAAGGCCATACCAACAAAATGCGCCACGCCACCCGCGCTGGGAAAATGACGACCCAGTACGGCAAAGACAATCGCCACGGGAAAGACTAAAACAATCAGCACCGGCCAGGCCCACAGGCTGTTGTTGCCAGCCACCAGCGCGGCTAGCGCAGGGACGGCGAAAACGCCTGTACCTAGCAATGATGTCGACAACAGGCCAATGCCCTGAGCCAGTCCCAGCTCTTGTTTCAGTCCGCTCATAAGTTGTTATCCGGTTATGCCCATTGACCGGGCTACAGCGCAGATTTTTGATGGTATCACAATCGTATTTGCTTATGACGACGTGACTGAAATCGTTATAAAATGTGATGCGCGTCGGCGTTTTGCCGGAATTTTCTGCTGATATAAATTTTTTTTCGCTTGCCCCCTTGAAGGTACAAAGCCCCATCCCCATTTCTCTGGTCACTAGCCGGGAAACCGTTCACGGGCCGGCGTCACCCATAACTGATAAAGACTTTCTCAAAGGAGAGCTATCAATGAGTATTCGTCCGTTACATGATCGTGTGATCGTCAAACGTAAAGAAGTTGAATCTAAATCTGCTGGCGGCATCGTACTGACCGGTTCTGCAGCAGGTAAGTCAACTCGTGGCGAAATCATCGCTGTCGGTAAGGGCCGCATCCTGGACAACGGTACCGTACAGCCGCTGGACGTTAAAGTCGGCGATATCGTTATTTTCAACGATGGCTACGGTGTTAAATCTGAGAAGATCGACAATGAAGAAGTGTTGATCATGTCTGAAAGTGACATCCTGGCAATTGTTGAAGCCTAATCCGCGAACGACACTGAACATACGAATTTAAGGGAAAGAGAAAATGGCAGCTAAAGACGTAAAATTCGGTAACGACGCTCGTGTGAAAATGCTGCGCGGCGTAAACGTACTGGCAGATGCAGTGAAAGTTACCCTCGGTCCAAAAGGCCGTAACGTAGTTCTGGATAAATCTTTCGGTGCACCGACCATCACTAAAGATGGTGTTTCCGTAGCCCGTGAAATCGAACTGGAAGACAAGTTCGAAAACATGGGGGCGCAGATGGTGAAAGAAGTTGCCTCTAAAGCGAACGACGCTGCAGGCGACGGTACCACCACCGCAACCGTACTGGCGCAGTCCATCATCACTGAAGGTCTGAAAGCCGTTGCTGCGGGCATGAACCCGATGGATCTGAAACGTGGTATCGACAAAGCTGTCGCTGCTGCCGTTGAAGAACTGAAAGCACTGTCCGTACCGTGCTCTGACTCTAAAGCGATTGCTCAGGTTGGTACTATCTCCGCTAACTCCGACGAAACCGTAGGTAAACTGATCGCTGAAGCGATGGACAAAGTCGGTAAAGAAGGCGTGATCACCGTTGAAGACGGTACCGGTCTGCAGGACGAACTGGACGTGGTTGAAGGTATGCAGTTCGACCGTGGTTACCTGTCTCCTTACTTCATCAACAAGCCGGAAACTGGCGCAGTAGAACTGGAAAGCCCGTTCATCCTGCTGGCTGACAAGAAAATCTCCAACATCCGCGAAATGCTGCCGGTGCTGGAAGCAGTAGCAAAAGCCGGTAAACCACTGCTGATCATCGCTGAAGATGTTGAAGGCGAAGCGCTGGCAACTCTGGTTGTTAACACCATGCGCGGTATCGTGAAAGTCGCGGCGGTTAAAGCGCCTGGCTTCGGTGACCGTCGTAAAGCGATGCTGCAGGATATCGCTACCCTGACCGGTGGTACCGTTATCTCTGAAGAGATCGGTATGGAGCTGGAAAAAGCAACTCTGGAAGATCTGGGTCAGGCGAAACGCGTTGTTATCAACAAAGACACCACCACCATCATTGATGGCGTGGGTGACGAAGCTGCAATCCAGGGTCGCGTGACTCAGATTCGTCAGCAGATCGAAGAAGCAACTTCTGACTACGACCGTGAAAAATTGCAGGAGCGCGTAGCGAAACTGGCAGGCGGCGTTGCGGTTATCAAAGTTGGTGCTGCGACTGAAGTTGAAATGAAAGAGAAGAAAGCCCGCGTTGAAGATGCCCTGCACGCGACTCGTGCTGCGGTAGAAGAAGGCGTGGTTGCTGGTGGTGGTGTTGCGCTGATTCGTGTAGCGTCTAAGATTGCCGGTCTGAAAGGTCAGAACGAAGACCAGAACGTAGGTATCAAAGTTGCGCTGCGCGCAATGGAATCTCCGCTGCGTCAAATCGTACTGAACTGCGGCGAAGAACCGTCTGTAGTGGCTAACACCGTGAAAGCGGGTGACGGTAACTACGGTTACAACGCTGCAACTGAAGAATACGGTAACATGATCGACATGGGTATCCTGGATCCAACCAAAGTAACGCGTTCAGCTCTGCAGTACGCGGCTTCTGTTGCGGGTCTGATGATCACCACCGAGTGCATGGTTACTGACCTGCCGAAAGGTGATGCGCCTGACTTAGGTGCTGCTGGTGGTATGGGCGGCATGGGTGGAATGGGCGGCATGATGTAATTTAATCTTCATACTTCAAGCCGCAGGTTCATTGGCTGCGTTCGTTTACCCCAGTCACTTACTCATGTAAGCACTGGGGGATTCATGAACTTGCCGCCTGCCTGCAACTTGAATTATTTGATTAAATACGTATCTCGCGAAAAATGAGAAACCCTCGGGCAGAAATGTCCGGGGGTTTTTCTTTTGGTCATCTTTTTAGTATATGATTCAGCTACGGACATAACGTCCAGCTCATTGATTATGGGGAATGACATGCACGTGAAATATTTAGCAGGGATCGTTGGTGCCGCGCTACTGATGGCGGGTTGTAGCTCCAGCAACGAACTGAGTTCAGCCGGGCAAAGCGTACGCTTCGTCGAAGAGAAGCCTGGCGCAGAGTGTCAACTGATTGGCACTGCAACCGGTACGCAAAGCAACTGGCTTTCTGGCCAGCACGGCGAAGAGGGTGGCTCTATGCGTGGCGCAGCAAACGATCTGCGTAACCAGGCTGCGGCAATGGGTGGTAACGTGATTTATGGCGTCAGCAGCCCATCACAGGGAATGCTGTCCAGCTTTGTTCCTACTGCCAGTGAAATGACTGGGCAGGTTTATAAGTGCCCAAATTGATAAATGCTGTTGATGCCTGATGGAGACGCTACAACGTCTTATCAGGCCTACGATACAAATTCGTCGGCCTGATAAGCGCAGAAACATCAGGCATTTTGAGCGTTATGCACAGACTGAGCGCGTAAATGATGCAGCGCGCGCAGGCACTGATCCTGATTGAGCTTTTGCGCCTTATCACCCGTCAACGTTCTGACAAACACCTGGCACGGTACACCAGCAAGCTTTTTCAGCCGTGGGCTGAAATCGAGAAGACGGCGAGTAATGGCTTCGGCCTCTTTGCTGCCGGAAGGGGCGCGAGTTTTTACTACCGAACCACAGAACTGGGCTTTTCCTTGATCATCTGTATAGCGGTAAATAATCGCCAGATAATGATGAAACAGGCTTTGTTTCCATTCGGGGTGCGTATAAGAGTCGTATTCCAGATTGTCGTTTTCTTGGCAATCAACATCGTACAGCGGCAGGAAATCCAGCAGCGATGTAATTCGTAGCGCTAATTCCCGCATGCCAGCATTATTTATTGCATGAATAACAGCATGGACCAGCACCCGAATCTGTAGTTCATTAACCAGTAATTCACACGTTTGTCCATCATGCAGTGTCAGAGAAAATGTTAAGTTTTCGCCTTTGTCATCCACTAACATCAGCGAATTTATGCGACGATTAATGTCGGCATTTTTTAGCTCATCTTCCTGAATCAAAGGAATATTTTCGTGCATCTTTTTGCTGACTTTATCGCATTCCTTCTCATATTGCGCATGCTCGTCTTCGCTAAGCTGATGTTTGGCGGATAGCCTGCTTTCCAGGGCGATCAGCAGATCTCTTAGCCCAAGCGGAGAAAGAAAAAATAACGACGTTTTATTCCTTGGTTCTTTTATCTTTAATGCTAAAGCAATAAATTCATTATTTTGACGAATAACACCGGTATTAATGCCCTTAATACTTATAACCATAAAAGGTTCTCCCTAACCATATATTTATTAATATTATGAATTTGGTTCTAATGATATAAATTATGAATTAATGATTTTATAGCGCTAATTAAAATAGCACAGATTAAAAGCGTGGCTCCACTTGTGAGGATTTAAATAATAAGTAATCGTGGTGAGTGTCCGGAATCGGACACTCAATAATGGTTATTGTTGGCGTAGTTGCAGATCCAATGGCGTTTTACTTGGCTCACCGCCAATTTCACGCGCCAGTTTGGGGACCATATAGCCGGAAACCAACGTCAGCAGTTCACGCATAATGTGACGTGCCTCATCGTCGCTGACCATAAAGTGGGCGGCACCTTGCACTTTGTCCAGTACGTGCAGGTAATAGGGCATCACCCCCGCATCAAACAGGGCGTTGCTCAGGTTCGCCAGCGTTTGTGCGTTATCGTTCACGCCACGCAGCAAAACGCTTTGGTTGAGTAGCGTGACGCCAGCGGTACGCAGTCGGACCATCGCCTGGTGAAACGCCTCATCGACCTCATTGGCGTGGTTAATGTGGTTGACCAGCAGAACCTGCAGGGAGGAGCGCGCAAAGCGCTGGACCAGTCCTTCAGTAATGCGCGCGGGGATCACAATCGGCAAACGGCTGTGAATGCGCAGACGCTTAATGTGCGGGATGGCTTCCAGTTGCGTGAGTAACCAGTCCAGTTCATGGTCCTTGGCCATTAGCGGATCACCACCGGAGAAGATAATCTCATCCAGCTCAGGATGCGCGCTAATGTAGTCCAGGGCGACCTGCCAGTTGCGCTTATTGCCCTGGTTTTCGGCATACGGGAAGTGTCGGCGGAAGCAATAGCGACAATTTACCGCGCAACCGCCTTTAACCAACAACAGCGCCCGATTGCGATATTTATGCAGCAAACCGGGGACCACGCTGTGCTGTTCTTCCAGCGGATCGGTCGAGTAGCCAGGTGCAGCAACAAACTCTTCCTGGGAAGTAAGTACCTGACGCAAAAGCGGATCGTCCGGATTGCCTTTTTCCATACGAGCAATAAAGGCGCGCGGTACGCGCAGGGCGAAAAGTCGTCTCGCGTCGCGTCCGGCCAACAGTTTTTCATCTGCGTCTATATTCAAAAGATGCAGAAGTTCATCAGGATCGGTCACAACATCGGCAAGTTGCGATAACCAATCTTCTCTGGATGGGGTATTTAGGGTTACAATATGCGCCATTTTGTGGCTTAGCTACCAGTTAACAATTTTCAGAGGGCCTTATGGCAACGTACTATAGCAACGATTTTCGTGCTGGTCTTAAAATCATGTTGGACGGCGAACCTTATGCGGTTGAAGCCAGCGAATTCGTTAAACCAGGTAAAGGCCAGGCATTTGCGCGCGTTAAGCTGCGTCGCCTGCTGACCGGTACTCGCGTAGAGAAAACCTTCAAGTCTACCGATTCCGCTGAAGGCGCAGACGTAGCCGACATGAACCTGACCTTCCTGTATAGCGACGGTGAGTTCTGGCACTTCATGAATAACACCACTTTCGAACAGCTGGCTGCAGACGAGAAAGCGGTAGGTGATAACGCTAAATGGCTGCTGGACCAGGCTGAATGCATCGTGACCCTGTGGAACGGTCAGCCGATCTCCGTGACTCCGCCAAACTTCGTTGAGCTGGAAGTCGTTGAAACTGACCCAGGTCTGAAAGGCGATACCGCTGGTACTGGCGGCAAACCGGCTACTCTGTCTACTGGCGCAGTCGTTAAAGTTCCGCTGTTCGTACAGATCGGTGAAGTGATCAAAGTGGATACTCGCTCCGGCGAATACGTTTCTCGCGTAAAATAAGATATCTATTTGATCTTATGGCGCAGGTTGCTGCGCCATACTTTTTGTGCACAGAAAACCCCCAGCTAGGCTGGGGGTTCCGGAAAGCTTTCAGCTTTGGGCCAGTTATTAAAACCCCTTT